>NZ_LJIB01000006.1:0-23424 GCF_001295785.1 Rhizobium sp. AAP116 | reverse complement strand
CCCCCAGCCGTCGACGAGTTTCTTCTATCTGGCGATCGTCGGGTTCATCGGCTCGAACCTGCTCGGTCCTTTCTTCTGGACGCCGTTCACGCCTTTGGGATGGGGGCTGATGCTCGCCCTCTGCTGTACCGGCATCATCGGGCATCTTTCGCTGATCAAGGCCTATGAAAACCTCGATGCCGTGATCGTCCAGCCGATCTCCTATTGGCAGCTTGTGCTGGGTGCTATGATTGCGGTCACTGTGTTTGGCGAAGTGCTGCGCTGGAACACGGTGGTCGGCGCCGTGATCGTTGTCGGCGCCGGCCTCTTCACGGTCTGGCGGGAATGGGTGGTGTCGCGCCGTGCCAAGCGCGCCGAGGAAGAGGCACGGGTATGATGTGCTGGGGAGGTCTTATTCCTCCTCAGCGATCTCTTTCAGTTCTTCCAACCCCACCGGTGCGATCGGGCGGAAGTCCAGGCCATAGACACGGCTTGCGCAATCGCGCTTCACCCTTTCGATCTGCGCCTTCTCGCCCCGGATGCGGGCGCGCAGGAGCGGGTCGCGGGTGCCTGTGATTGCCATCGACTTGTTGACCACCCAGCCATAGGGCGCGATGCCTGCGCGACGCAGGTCGTCCTGCAGGGCTGATGCTTCCGAGACCGGTGTCGTCTCCGGCAGCGTGACGAGCAGGACGCGCGTAAAGGCGGGGTCCTGCAGGCGCATCAGCGGGGTCACCATGCGCCCGGGAGCATTGTCGTCCATGTGGCGTGTCATCTGGCGGTGATAGGCGCCTGTTGCATCGAGCAGCAGCAGCGTGTGGCCTGTCGGGGCCGTGTCGATGACCACGAAGTTAGAGCGCGCTTCGCCGACGACGCGGGAGAAGGCGTGGAAGACGGCGACTTCCTCCGTGCAGGGCGAGGCGAGATCCTCGCGCAGCAAGGCCTGGCCGGCGTCATCGAGATCCCGGCCCTTGGTCGACATGATCTTGTCGATGTAACGGGCCGTCTCTGCCTCTGGGTCGATGCGATCGACCGTCAGGCCTGGCATGGCGGCGGCACCGACGACGAAGGACAGGTGTGCTGCCGGGTCTGTCGTGGTGAGATGGACCGTATGGCCGCGGGCGGCGAGCCCGACGGCGACGGCTGCGGCAACGGTGGTCTTGCCCACACCGCCCTTGCCCATGACCATGACAAGGCCCTTGCCGCTTGCCGCGATTTCGTCGACCAGCGTCGAAAGGCGGGGAAGGTCCAGGCTTTCGAAAGCGTCGTTGGTGGGATCAACCGCAGGGCTGATGGCAGTTTCTGACAGCAGCCCGCGCAGGGCGGTGAGCCCCACCATGTCGAAGGCTTTGAGGGCGACTTCGTCGCGGGGCAGTAAGGAGAGGGCAGGCGGCAGCTCGGCGAGCGCCTTTGCCTGCTCTGCCGCAAAGGCTGAGGCCACAGGGTCGTTCGGGTCTGACGGGATGAAGCACCCGTTGACGGCGAGCATCTGGTTGGAGAGGCCGAGTTCAGAGAGCTCCCCAGCGGTGCGGGCAGCTTCGCGGATTGCGCCGCGCTCGGCGCGGGTGACCAGCACGATCGTGGTTCGCGCGGGATCGCCGAGGCATTCGAGTGCCGTGCGGAACCGGTCTTCCTGCATCTTCAGCCCGGAATGGGGGCCAAGGCAGGAGGCGCCGCGTTCGTTGGCTTCGAGAAAGCCTGTCCAGGCCTTGGGCAGGCTGAGAAGTCGCAGGGTGTGGCCGGTCGGCGCCGTGTCGAAGATGATGTGGTCAAACAGCGGGTTGTCATCGGCGAGCAGGCCGACAAACTCGTCAAAGGCAGCAATCTCGGTGGTGCAGGCGCCGGAGAGCTGTTCGCGCACGGTGGCGCGATCCTTGTCGGTGGCTTCAGGTCCCATCTGGCTGAGTACGCGCAAACGGTAGTCTTCGGCCGCGGCTTCAGGATCAATGTTCATCGCGGACAGGCCTGACACTCCCGGCACCGGTGTCGGATCGCTGCCAAGGGTCACGCCCAGCATCTCGTCGAGATTGGAGGCGGGGTCGGTGCTCACAAGCAGGATCTTCAGTCCCTGATCGGCGAGCGCAATGGCGGTCGCGCAACTGAGCGAGGTCTTGCCGACGCCACCCTTGCCGGTGAAGAAGAGGTGGCGGGTGGGTTTCTGAAGCAGATTCATCGTCGACATGGGTGTCCATCCTCGCGTTGATGGTCTGACCCTAGCCCGCACTTGCCCTTGCGGACTTGATCCATGCCAAGTGGCAGGGTGATCAGATGTCTTCTGCTGCGGCGATGCGGTTGACGCTGCGGGCCTGCCAGAGCGTGCGGAAGAAGGCGAGCATGAAGATGCCGCTCATGATCAGGACGATCGTCGGGGCGGGTGCGCTGTCGATGAAGAAGCTCAGATAGATGCCCGCCAGCGAGGACGAGACCGCGACGATCACAGCCGTCACCAGCATCGTTGCATAACGCTTCGTGAGCAGGAAGGCGATGGCGCCTGGAGCGACGAGCATGGCGACCGACAGGATGATGCCAACAGCCTTCAAGGCGCCGACGACGACCAGCGAGAGCACGGCGAGCTGGCCGTAATGCAGCAGGCGGACCGAGAGGCCGATGGCGCGTGCGTGCTGCGGATCGAAGGCATGGGCCAGAAGATCCTTGCGCAAGACGACGAGGAACGCCGTGGCGAAGAGGGCGATCAGGCCGGTTTCTATGAGGTCGGAGGTCAGCAGGCCCAGCATGTCGCCGAAGAGGATATGGTCGAGGTGCACGGAGCTCTGGACCTTGACATAGAGCACGAGGCCGAGGCCGAACATGCCGGAAAAGACGATGCCGAGCACCGTGTCTTCCTTGATGCGGCTGTTCTCCTTGATGAAGCCGGTGAGAAGCGCGCAGACGAGACCGGCGACAAAGGCGCCGATCGCCAGCGGAATACCGGCGATATAGGCGATGACAACACCCGGCAGCACGGCATGGGAGACGGCGTCGCCCATCAGTGACCAGCCCTTGAGCACCAGCAGGCAGGAGAGAAGCGCCATCGGAATGGCAATCATCAGCGTGACCAAGAAAGCCGTCTGCATGAAGGGCAGCTGGAAAGGGAGGATGGCCAGTTCGAGGATTTCGCTCATGCGGTCCGCTCCTCGGCTAAGCGGTGAGGCTCTGCCGTCGATGCGGGAGGCATGGGCTCCAGCGCTTCGCGCGCGCGGCTGCGGGCAGCGAGCAAGCCGTGCTTCGGGGCGAAGAGGAAGGCTGCCAGGAAGATGATGGTCTGCAGGACGACGATGATGCCGCCGGTCGCGCCATCGAGAAAATAGCTCGCATAGGCGCCAATAAAGCTCGTGCCGGCACCGATGCCGAGCGCCATGAGTATCAGCCGCTGGAAGCGGTCTGTGAGCAGATAGGCGGTGGCACCTGGCGTGACGACCATGGCGATGACGAGGAAGGCGCCGACGGTCTGCATGGCGGCGACCGTGGAGGCGGCCAGCAAAGTGAAGAACATCACCTTGAGGCGTTCGGGTTTGAGACCGATGGAGCGGGCGTGGTTCTCGTCGAAGAAGGTGACCATCAGGTCCTTCCACTTCAGCGTCAGCACGATGAGGCTGACGCCGCCGATCAGCACGAGCTGCAGCGTGTCGGCCGGCGTGATCGCGAGGATATTGCCGAGCACGATGGTCTTGATGTCGATCGAGACGGGCGAGATCGAGACCATGAACAGGCCAAGGCCGAAGAAGGATGTGAAGATCAGGCCGATGATCGCGTCTTCCTTCAGCTTGGTGCGCTGGTTGAGGAAGAGGATGGCCATCGCCGCCAGTCCGCCCGACATGAAAGCTCCGAACGCAAAAGGCAGACCCAGCATATAGGCGCCGGCAACGCCCGGCACGATGGCATGGGAGAGCGCGTCGCCGATCAGCGACCAGCCTTTGAGCATCAGATAGGCGGACAGAAATCCGCAGACGCCGCCCACAAGCGCAGACACCAGAATGGCGTTGCGCATGTAGTCGTAGGTGAAGGGCTCAACCAGGGTCGCGAGCATCGGCGGCTCCCGGTTTCGGCGTGCCATAAATAACGAAAGGACGTTCGTCGTCGGTGATGACGGTGACCTCGCGGCCGTCATCATCGTCATGCAGATCGCGGCCGGCCAATACGAAGTGGCGCAGCGCGCCGCCAAAGGCGGTCTTGAGGTTCTCTTCAGTGAAAGTGTCTTCGGTCTTGCCCGACGCGATGACGGTGCCCTTGACGAAAATCGTGCGGTCGCAGAAGTCGGGCACGCTGCCGAGATTGTGGGTCGAGACCAGCATCACCCGGCCTTCGTCGCGCAGGTCCTTCATCAGGCCGATGATCTGTTCTTCGGTGGTGACGTCGACGCCGGTGAAGGGTTCGTCGAGCAGGATCACCTGGCCTTCCTGGGCGAGCGCACGGGCAAGGAAGACGCGTTTGCGCTGGCCGCCGGAGAGCTCGCCGATCTGGCGCTTGCGGTAATCGCCCATGCCAACGCGGGCGAGCGCCTCGTCGACCAGTTGGTGATCGCGTTTCGAGGGGATGCGCAGGAAGTTCATGTGGCCGTAGCGGCCCATCATCACGACGTCTTCGACGAGGACGGGGAAGTTCCAGTCGACTTCTTCCGCCTGGGGGACGTAGGCGACGAGATTTTGTTTGAGCGCCTGTTTGACGCTCATGCCGAGCACGCGGATTTCGCCTGAGGCAACCGGCACGAAGCCCATGATGGCCTTGAAAAGCGTTGACTTGCCGGCGCCGTTGACGCCGACAAGGGCAGTGATCGTTCCGGGCGGGATGGCGAAGCTCGCATGACGCAAGGCTGTGTGGCCGTTGCGATAGGTCACCGTCACATCCTCTGCGGAGATGCCTTCGCGGCTGCGTCTCGTGCCCGATCCCATGATCATCCGGCAAATCCCTTCACGATGGTCGAAACCGTCACCTTCAGGAGATCCAGATAGGTCGGGACCGGGCCGTCGGGCTCACTCAGGGAATCCACATAAAGGATGCCGCCATAGCGTGCCCCGGTTTCGGCTGCGACTTGGCTGGCCGGCTTGTCGGAGACGGTGCTCTCGGAGAATACGACGGGGATCTTGTTTTCGATCACCTGGTCAACGACGGCCTTGACCTGTTGGGGTGTGCCCTGGCTGTCTGCATTGATCGGCCAGAGATAGAGTTCTTTCATGCCGAGGTCGCGGGCGAGGTAGGAGAAGGCGCCTTCGCTGGTGACAAGGAAGCGCTCGTTTTCCGGTATCTTGGCAATTTCCGCCTTCATCGGCTCGATTTCGGCGCGGATCTTGTCCGAATAGGTCCGGGCATTGAACTCGTAGATCGCAGCATTGGCCGGGTCGATCTCTGTCAGGGCCTTGCGGATGTTCTCGACATAGATCAGCGCATTTTCCGGCGACATCCAGGCATGCGGGTTGGGTTTGCCGTCATAGGCGCCGCCGGCAATGCCGATCGGCTCGATGCCGTCGCTGACGGTGACCGTTGGCACATCCCCGAGATTGGCGAGGAATTTCTCGAACCAGGCTTCGAGGTTCAGGCCGTTGCGCAGCACCAGATCGGCGTCGCGGGCCTTCAGGATATCGCGCGGAGTCGGCTGATAGCCGTGAATTTCTGCGCCGGGCTTGGTGATGCTTTCCACCGTCGCCGCGTCGCCGGCAACGTTCTGGGCGATATCGGCAATGACGGTGAAGGTCGTGACGACCTTGGGCTTGTCGTTGGCAAGGGCCACCCCCGGCAGCATCAGCGCGAGGGCAAAAAGACGGCAGGCAAGCTTTGAGACCATGGTCCATTCCTGTTCTTGCAAGTCATTCTCATTAAAACCTATCGCGCTTCGCGCTGATGTCAACGCTTTTGCAAATCATTTGCAAAAAGCTTTCCGTGATCTGTGCCGGAACTGGAAAGCCGGGGTTAAAGGTTCCGCAAGGAGAGGTGCGTATGCTCACGTCCAGTATTGCGTAAACAGTCGGGACGGTGTCATGGCGGAGTTCCAAGCGTGAAGGTGCCCAAGATCCACCTTTCACGAAAGCTCATGCTGATTTTGGGTGGGGTTCTCGTCACCCTCGGCGGCACGGGTGCCGCTGCCGTCTATATCGGTGCCGACAAGCTGCTCGGGCCCTCCTATGCGGAGTTGAACGGCCTCGAATGCACCGAGGTGAAGACCGTCGAGATCCATAAAAAGGATCGCTTCTGGGTGCGCAAATTCATCACCACAGATGAACCCGGTGACGGGCTTGCCCGCGTCAAGACCGCGCTTCGCGTGGCGAAGACCCTGCAGGAAACGAAGAAGGCCGACCTGGTTCAGGTGGTCGTGCTTGACACCAGCGGCCCCAAGGATCGCTCGGGCATGCGCGGTCGTGCGGTCGGGGCTGATATCATCTATGTGCCGGATCCGAGCCACGTGCCTGAGGAAATGTCAGCGCGTGTTCTGACGGCGCGTTATGCCGACGGTCTTGCCGCGCCGAATGGCGAGTTCTTCGGCGAGCGTGTCGACATGCTCGAAGCGGATATTCAGGCGCTCGTCGCCAAGCTCAACGACCAGACGGATTGCGTCAAGCCGGAAGGTCTGGTGACGGAGGCCGAGGGCCATGGTGAGAAGGCCGCCGATGGTCACGGTAAGGCGCCGGCTCATGGCGCCGAGGATGCCCATGGCGAAAAGTCGGCCGAAGGGCATGGCGAGGCGGATGCCAAGGGTGATGCCGAAGGTCATGGCGATGCGCCTGATGGTGAGCATGGCGAGGAAACGCCGGTTGCCGAACATGGCGCCGAAGAGAGCAAGGGCTGGATGGCCTCGCTGATGGGCATGGTCGGTCTTGGCGGCGATGAAGCGCCAGCCGAAGGGCATGCCGCACCGGCGGATGGCCATGCCGCGCCCGCCGACGGTCATGGTGCCGTGGCCGAGGGACACGAGGCGGTGGCCGAGGATCATGCGGAACCGGCTGCTGTCGCGTATGGAGACGCGGCGACCGATCATGCTGCAACGGATCCTGCTGCGCATGCTGAAGAACCGACTGCCGAGGCAGCGCATGCGGCTGCGCCCGAGCATGGTGCTGAACAGATCGCGCATACAGAAGAGAATCCCGCTGTTGTCGATGAGGCTGCGGCCCACAGCGCAGATGAAAGCAGCCACGACGGTGCAATCGAACAAGCCGCAGGCCATGACACTGCTGCCGGTGACACGTCTGTTGCCGAAGAGGCGCCCGCCGAAGGCGACGGCTGGTTCTCATCGCTGAAGAGCATGGTTGGGCTTGGCGGTTCCCAGGAGGAGGCGCCCGTCGCAGATGTCGCCGCTGAAGCCAAGCCCGCCGAGGCTTCGGATGGTGCCAAGAGTGACGACCACGGGGCTGCCTGGCTCGAGAAGATGCGGGCGCAGCCGATTGCACCAGAGGGTGCGGCTGCTGCCGCGCCGGCAACGAAGCCGGAAGAGCATGGTGCTGCGACTGATGCGCATCCACCCGCGGAAGACGAAGCAATCCTGCCGCCCAAGGCCAAGGCCGAAGGTGACGAGCATGCGAAAGCCGATCACTGAGGTTTGCTGGCCGGCTTTGCGATCCTGAATTTCTGCGCTGACGGGTCGTCATGGCCCTCGAATCCTGTAGTCTTGCGTCGGGAGGTCCCACGCAACACGACCGGGAACCGATGGAACGCACGACCCTTATTCAGCACGCATCCGATTATGCTTCGGGTGGCGGTCTCGCCGCTGATCTCGCAACGCTTGTCGCGCGCCCTTCGGTCAGCCAATCGGAGGGGCTGCCGGAGGATCTCATCACCTATCTTACGGAGGATGTCAGGCCGATGCTCGAAGGCATCGGATGCGACTGCCGGATTTTCGACAATCCCCTGGCCGGTGGTGCGCCCCTTCTCGTCGGCGTGCGGATCGAGGATGCAGGCCTGCCGACCATCCTGATCTACGGTCATGGGGATGTCTGCAACGGCGAGGCGTCCCGCTGGCGCGAGGGCTTGCACCCCTTCCAGCTGACACAGGAAGGCGACCGGCTTTACGGCCGGGGCACCGCCGACAACAAGATCCAGCACCTGATCAACATCAAGGCCCTGGAGACGGTGATCAAGGCGCAGGGGCGCCTCGGCTTCAACGTAAAGCTCGTGCTGGAAATGGCGGAGGAGACCGGGTCTTACGGCTTGCGCGAGTTCTTCGAGCGCGAACGCGACCTGTTGTCGGCGGATGTGCTGATTGCCTCCGACGGGCCGAGGCTGCAGGTCGAGACACCGACGATGTTCATGGGGTCGCGCGGCGGCTTAAGCTTCGATCTCGTCGTGGATTTGAGGCCGGGGGATCATCATTCCGGCAATTTTGGTGGTCTGCTGGCAGATCCGGTGATCCTGCTCACCCATGCCATCGCCGCCATAGTCGATCGGCGCGGCCAGCTCCTGGTGCCGGAATGGCGGCCGACGAGCCTGACGCCGGATATTCGCGCAGCCTTGAAGGATTTGCCGCCGCGCCGGCATGATGCCGATTGGGGGGAGGCGGATCTCACGCCATCCGAACGGGTCTTTGGCTGGAACTCGCTAGCCGTTCTCGCGATTTCGGCGGGCAACATCGCGGCCCCGCAGAATGCCATTTCCGGATCGGCGCGGGCGACCTGTCAGCTGCGATTTGTCGTCGGCACCGATATGGACGAGATCCTGCCGGCGCTCAGGCGTCATCTCGATGCCGCAGGCTTTCCGATGGTGGAGGTCCGCCCCAAGGGGCCAGCCTTCAAGGCGACGCGCTTCCCGCCGGATCACCCCTGGGTTCGCTTCGTCGAACAGTCGATCACGGCAACGACCGGCAAGGCGCCGCATCTCCTGCCCAATCTTGCAGGTTCTCTGCCGAACGATGTCTTCACCGACGTTCTGGGTGTGCCGACGATCTGGATCCCGCATGCGCATGCCGACTGCGGCCAGCATGGACCGAACGAGCATGCGCTCTTGTCGATTGCCGAAGAGGGCATGCGGATCATGACGGGGCTTTTTCTCGACATCGCCGAAAAGGGCGCGCCGTGAGCCGTGTGAGATTTTGGCTATGGCACGGAGGCGAAGATAAGTGCATGTGCCGGGTCGATTAGGCCAGGCTGCGCACAAACGCGATGTCTGGCAGATGCCTCACCCGATATGCCGTGTCCTTCAGCGCATCGGTGGCGGAAACTCGGCAATGGCTCCGGTCAGCCATTCAACGAAGTGTTGGGTCTTGCGCCGACCCCTGCGTGTAACTTTGATGAAATAGCTGTATTCGCTTTGGTGGAAGCCAAATGGTGCCAACAGTCGGCCCGCGATTACGTCCGTGGCGACAAGATGCCAGGGAGCGATGGCCGCACCAAGACCATTCAGGGCAGCCTCGATGGTCAGATGATAGTGGTCGAAAGTTCTTGACGCCCTTGCGCTGTCTGCACACTTTTCATCGATCAAACGTGCCCATTCCTGCCAGACATTTACGCGTGTCCGCGTTTCCAATCGAGGCAACTCGCTCACCCAGGCGATGGCGTCATGTATGGGCCCGGTCGCAATCGACGGCGCGAAGATCAGACCCAGTTGTTCCTGGAATAGCAGCGCATAGTCAGATTGGACCACCGAGCCCGGTGCCATGATCAGGATCTCAACATCTACCGGATTGCGCGGTGCCCGGTCATCGGTCGCCAGCCGCACATCGTAGCCGGGATGCCTGGCGGTGAAGTCATGCAGGCGTGGCACCAACCAGCGGATGGCGAAGGTGCTCAGACAGGCGACGTCCAGTATGCTGTCTTCGCCCCTGGAGATGAGGCGCAATGCATCTTCAATCTGGTCGAAGGCCGCCGTTAGCGCAAAACCGAAAACCCGGCCTTCGGGCGTCAGCCGAGGACGATTCCGTGGGCCTTCAAACAGTTGTGTTCCGATTGCTGCTTCCAGATGGCTGACATGCCGACTTATTGCGCTATGGGTCACGGATAGCTCCTCGGCAGCTTCCGTAAGGGTACCATGGCGCGAAGCTGCCTCAAAGGCACGGAGTGCTGCCACTGGCAGGTTCTTTCGGTTTTTCATGTGAGCGAAAGTCACAAACAACGGATCTAAATGTCAATATGTGCGGCATGATCAGCGTGATAATTCGCAGTAATCTTCAATAAATCAGAGAGGTTGCATTATGCCCTTCATCAGAACCGCCTTGCCCCTTGGAACCGATGTCCTGCGCAGACGGCACATTGTCGAGGGCATTCACGATGCGCTGGTCGGGGCTATAGGCATGCCCCAGGACGAACTGTTCAATCTCGTCAGCGAGTATCGCGACGGCGAGTTTTTCTGTGATCGCGGCTTTAACGGTATTGCTCGTTCGGATGCTGTCATCGTGGTCGAAATCACCATGCGGCGCGGCAGAAGCGACGCCATGAAGCGCGCGCTCTATGCGGCCATCGCACAGAATTTGGAAACGCGGGCCGAGATTTCTCCGAAAGACATCTTCATCTTCATGCACGAAAATGACTATTCGGACTGGAGCGTCGGCAATGGTGTGTTTGCCATGGAAATCGCCCAGCAACGCGGCACCGATATCTGACACGAGACTAAAGGTGTTTAGGCTCGCCCATGCGCGCTCGCAGTCTTCCGGCTGCGAGCGTTCTCTGTCTTAGGAAAGATCATGGAATCCCGTCTTGCCCTGATCAGTCAGCCTTGTTGCGGCGGGCCGGGAAGAGGATGACGTCGCGGATCGACGGGGCGTTGGTCAAAAGCATGATCAGGCGGTCGACGCCGATGCCGAGGCCGCCGGCGGGCGGCATGCCCTGGTCGATCGCATCCAGGAACTCGTCGTCGAGCTGCTTGTCCTTTTCGCCGCGCGAATGGGCCTGTTCGAGCTGCTCGACCATGCGCTTGCGCTGCTCTTCCGGATCGTTCAACTCGGAGAAGGCGTTGCCGACTTCCCAGGCGTTGCAATAGGTTTCAAAACGCTCGACGAGGCGCGGTTCGCCCGGCACTTCCTTGGCAAAGGGCGAGATGTCCTTCGGGAAATGCGTGACGTGGCTCGGCTGGATCAGCGTGCCCTCGACCTTCTCTTCGAAGATGAAGGCGAGGCATTCGCCCCAGGTCCAGTCCTTCTCAACGGCAAAACCGGCAGCCTTGGCGGCGGTGCGGGCTTCCTCGTCGGTCTTCATCGCGAGGAAGTCGATGCCGGTCGCTTCCTTGACGGCATCAGGCATCGGCACGCGCTTGAATGGACCCTTGAAGGAAAGCTGCTTGTCACCGAAGGTGAGGTCGGTTGTGCCGTGGATGCCGATCGCAAGCGTCTCGAACATGCGCTCGACGAGGCCCATCATGTCCTCGTAATCGGCATAGGCCCAGTAGCATTCCATCATGGTGAATTCGGGATTGTGGCGGGTCGATACACCTTCGTTGCGGAAGTTGCGGTTGACCTCGAACACCTTGTCGGCAAGCCCCGAGACCAGCGTGCGCTTCAGGAACAGTTCCGGCGCAATGCGCAGATACATGTCCATCTTCAGCGTGTTGTGATGGGTCTTGAAGGGTTCGGCCGTTGCGCCGCCATAGACGGTCTGCAGCATCGGCGTCTCGACTTCGAGGAAGCCTTCGCCCTCGAGGAAGCGGCGGATGCCGGAGACGATCTTCGAGCGCTGCTGGAAGCGCAGCTTGGATTCCTCATTGGTGAGGATGTCGAGATGGCGCTTGCGGTAGCGCAGCTCGATGTCGGCGAGACCGTGATACTTCTCCGGCATGGGGAGGAGCGTCTTGGTCAGCATGGTGATTTCATGGGCGTTGATCGTCAGCTCGCCGCGCTTGGTGCGACGGACCTGGCCCTTGACGCCGATGATGTCGCCGAGGTCGATCATCGGCAGAAGCGCGCGGGCTTCTTCCGGCGTCGTGTCCTTGTGGGAGAAGATCTGGATCTTGCCCGAGGCGTCATGGATGTCCATGAACATGCCGGAATTGCGCGAGGAATAGACGCGGCCGGCCACCGTGATGATGTCCTCAGACGTTTCGTCCAGTTCCAGGCCCGCGTATTTCTCGGCGAATTCCGCATTGGTCATCGTCCGGTGGAAATGCGCCGGATAGACGTCGCCGACCTGGTCGCGCAGCAGCGCAAGCTTCTGGCGGCGGACTTCTGTCGGGTCGGAGGAGAGGGCGGTTTCGGTGGTCTGTTCGGTCATGGTGTGGTTCCTGTGGCGGCCTCTGGCCTCTGCAGTATGTCTTTGCCCCTCACCCTACCCTCTCCCCGCAGGCGGGGAGAGGGGGTGACTGCGGCGCCGTTTGCTTCCTTCTCCCCGCTTGCGGGGAGAAGGTGCCGGCAGGCGGATGAGGGGCACTCAGTCCTCAGTTCTGCGCACCTGCCATCGCGGTCAGCACCTGGATCGCAACCTTCAACCGCTGGCGCACGACCGAGCGGCCGAGCAGCGCCATACTGTCAAACAGCGGCAGCGAACGCTGGCTGCCGGAGACGGCGACAAAGAGGGGCGGGGTGACGACGCGGAGCTTCTTGCCCATCCGTTCGGAGATCGCGCGCAGCTCTTCCTCGATGGTCGCGACGTTCCATTCGAGGATCTTTTCGAGATCCGCCTGAACGGTGGTGACGATTTCGAGCGTTTCGGCCGGGCTGGTCTTCAAGCCGCCGAAGGAGGCGGGCGAAACGCCGACGTCGTTGGCGAGCAGGAAGCCGGCCAGCGGCGGGACTTCGCCGAGCTTGGTGACGCGGCTCTGGGCGAGCTTGAGGCCTTCAACCAGACGGTCATTCTCCATCGACCAGTCGAGCACGCGGGCAACAAAGTCTTCCGGTGTCAGCTTCTCGCGCAGCCAGCGGCCGTTCAGCCAGTCGAGCTTCTGGATGTCGAAGATCGCGCCGGCCTTGGAGAGGTTGTCGGGATCGAACTTTTCGATCAGCTCTTCCATCGACAGCAGTTCCTCGCCTTCGGCGATCTGGATGAAGAACAGGCCGAGGAAGTTCATCAGCGCTTCCGGCAGATAGCCGAGGGCCGAGTAATAGGAAATCGAGGTCGGGTTCTTGCGCTTCGACAGCTTCGACTTGTCGTGATTGCGCATCAGCGACAGGTGCATGAAGACCGGCGGCTCAAGGCCGAGATGGCGGTAGATCAGGATGTGCTTGGGCACCGATGCCAGCCACTCTTCGCCGCGCGCGACGTGGGTGATCTTCATCATGTGGTCGTCGACGACGTTTGCCATGTGATAGGTCGGCATGCCGTCGGCCTTGAGCAGCACCTGCATGTCGACGCTTTCCCACGGGATCGAGACGTCGCCATAGACGCCGTCGTGGAAATCACACGAACCTTCGGTCGGCACCTTCAGGCGCACGACATGCGGCTCGCCGGCGGCAACGCGGGCGGTTACTTCCTCGGCCTTGAGGTGCAGGCAGTGGCCGTCATAACCCGGCGGCTTGCCGGCGGCGCGCTGGGCTTCGCGCATGCTCTCCAGACGTTCGGGCGTGCAGAAGCAATGGAATGCGCCGCCATTGTCGAGCATCTTGTCAACATAGGGGCGGTAGAGATCCTTGCGCTCGGACTGGCGATAGGGACCGTAGGGGCCGCCAACGTCAGGACCTTCCGACCAGGTGAGGCCTGTCCATTTCAGCGCGTCCAGCACCTTCTGTTCGAATTCGGCTGTCGAACGCGTCGCATCGGTGTCCTCGATGCGCAGGATGAACTCACCGCCGAATTTCTTGGCGAAGAGATAGTTGAACAGCGCGATATACGCGGTGCCGACATGGGGTTCGCCGGTGGGGGAGGGTGCGATGCGGACGCGGACGCCTGATGTGGTCATGAAATTCAGCTCGTGGTGCGTGCGGGGGACCTGGCGCCTTGGCGCTGGATCGAAAAATTGTGAGACTGCCGATGATGGCCTGCGATGGACAGGGTGGGGCCCAGAGGACCGCCTGTTCCACCGCGAGGCCTTAAGGCCATATTCATGGCCGTGCGTCAAGAAAAACCACGGAAACAGGCGCGTCAGAGGCCATTGCCGAAATTTCGAAATTTTTCTGCAAGCCCGGAACCGGAAGGCGTAAGCCGCGTTCTTATGACAGAGCGCAGGCCGTGCCAACCGGACGCGACGGGATATGGGGAACACGGGAGTTTTTCCGGTTTCTTTCCGTGGCCAACGAAATGGCAGACGAGCCCCTTAACCGTCCGGCCTGCGCTCTCCCCAAGTCCCCGCCCCCAAGGAAAACCTGCGTCCCGCCGACGCAGGTTTTTCTTTGTGTTAATTTTCCGCGCCCTGGCCGGATCAGCTGACCGGCCAGACCATCAGCAGGGTTGGCACCGAGACCAGTACGATGAGGATGGAGAGGGGTAGCCCAAGCCTCGGATAGTCCGAAAAGCGATAGCCGCCGGGACCCATGACAAGCGTGTTGCACTGGTGGCCAATGGGGGTCAGGAAGTCGCAGCCGGCACCAATGGCAACTGCCATCAGGAACGCCTCCGGCTTGTAGCCGAGGCCAGTGGCAAAGCTTGCGGCAATCGGCGCCATCACGAGAACTGTCGCGGCATTGTTGAGGAAGGGCGTAACGGCCATCGCCGTCAGCAGGATCATCGCCACCGCACCCCAGACGGGCATGCCGCCGGCTGCGGCGTTCAGCCAGCCGGCGATCACGTCGCTGCCACCTGACGTGCGCAAGGTATCGGCCACGGGTATGAGCGCCGCGAGCATCACGAGGATCGGTCCGTCGACGGCGCGATAGACCTCGCTGACCGGAATGACACCGAAGGCGACCATGGCAAGGGCTGCGGCGAAGAAGGCGATCGCGACAGGGGCAAGGCCAAGCGCGGTGGCACCCATTGCGACCACCAGGATTGCGAGGGGGATGAAGATGTTACGGCTCGTTCCGAGCAGGATTTCCCGTTCGGCGAGCGGCAGGCAGCCGAGTTCGGTCAGGATGGAGGGCATCTGCTGGCGTAGGCCCTGAAGCAGTACCACGTCGCCGGAGCGTAGCGTCAGCTGGCCGAGACGTTCCCGGATGCGCTTGCCCTGGCGGCTGACCGCCAGAAGATTGACGCCATAGGTATGGACCAAAGACAGCTCGCTGGTTGTCTGGCCGATCAGCGGTGAGCCTCGACCGATCACGGCCTCGACCGACGAGATATCGCCACGCTTCTTGCGATCGCGCTCGGTGCTGCCGGAAAGGCTCAGATTGCCCTGGGACACAATGCGGTCAAGCGCCTCCGATGGTCCTTCGAGGAGAAGCGTGTCCTCTTCATGCAAAAGCACGTCAGGGAATGGCGAGAGGCGCGTGTGTCCGCGCAGGATCGCGCTGGCGGTCACCTCGCCATGCGCGGTCTGCAAAAGGTGATGCAGGGTCTTGCCGGCAAAGGGCGATTGCCGGGTGATCATCGCTTCCGTGGCAAAGCTCGAACTTTCCAGTGCTTCCTGCAGTGACGGGTTCTGGTTCTCACGACGGGGGACCAGCCAGTAGAAGAAGATCAGGAAGACGATGCCGGCGGCTGCAAGCGTCGCGCCGACCGGGGTGAAGTCGAACATGGTGAAAGACTGGCCGGTCAACTCCTCGCGTAGCCGCGAGACCGCGATGTTCGGCGAGGTGCCGATCTGTGTCATGAGCCCGCCAAGCAAGGCCGAAAAGGCCATCGGCATCAGAAAGACCGATGGCGGGACATTGGACCGGCGGGCGAACTGGAAGGCGACGGGCATCATGATCGCCAGTGCGCCGATGTTCTTGATGAAGGCGGACAGGACCGTTACCGTCACCAGCAGGAGCAGCATCTGGCCGTGCAGGGAGGTCAGGGCAGGAAAGAAGCGCTTGATGGCGAGGTCCACGACGCCCGACCGCGCGACGCCGGCGCTGACCACGAGAGCGCTGCCGACGATGATGACGAGATCATCCGAAAAGCCGGAGAAAGCCTCGCCTGCCGGCACCAGCCCGACGGCGACGGCGGCCACGAGGGCGCAGCAGGCGATCACGTCGTAGCGGAATTTTTCCCACAGGAAGGCCGCCATCATGATGGCGATGATGCCAAAGGCGAGGATCTGCTCGTAGGTCATGGCGCTCCGGCACGATGCTGGCGTGATCTGGAAGGCGTAGGAGCTTGCTTGAAGTCTGGCAAGGGCCGACCGGTTCCCGCACTTAACGTTCGACAGCAAAATGGCCCATCGTCAGGACGGGCCATTTCTGTTCGAGCGTTCGGTTGCCGCTGCCAGTCAGTGCACGACGGCTTTCTGCAGGCGATCCCGCTCGCGCTTGCGTCGTGCAAACATGTTGAGCACCTCGACGAGTGCCGAGAAAGCCATGGCAGCATAGACATAACCCTTGGGCACATGGAAGCCCATGCCCTCGGCGATCAAGGTCATGCCGATCATCATCAGGAATGCCAGTGCCAGCATGACGATGGTCGGGTTCTTCTCGATGAAGTTGGCAAGCGGGGTCGCGGCAACCAGCATGACGGTCACGGCCGCAACCACGGCGACGACCATGATCGGGACATGCGGTGTCATGCCGACGGCTGTAATAATGCTGTCGATCGAGAAGACGAGGTCGAGCAGCAAGATCTGGCCAATGGCGCTCGTGAAGGTCGTGGATGCGGTGGAGGCGATGAAGTCCTCTTCCTTGTCGACGGGGTCGACGGCGTGGTGGATTTCTTTCGTCGCCTTCCAGACAAGAAAGAGGCCGCCGGCGATCAGGATCATGTCCTTCCAAGAGAAGCCTTGGCCAAAGAGCTCGAAGACGGGCGTGGTCAACTGGACGATCCAGGCGACCGTGCCGAGCAGGGCGAGACGCATGACAAGAGCAAGCCCAATGCCGATACGGCGCGCCTTTTCGCGCATCTCGGCGGGCAGCTTGTTGGTCAGGATCGAGATGAAGATGAGGTTGTCGATGCCGAGCACGATCTCCATGACGACGAGCGTCACGAGTGCGACCCAGGCGGCGGGGTCCTGGAGGAGAGCGCTGATATTGTCCATGAGTGGCTTCCGTGCTGATCAAGCGGACGAGGGAGCCCAGGAAATGAGCCATATCCCGAGCAGTGGCAAGCAGCGAATTAAAGTCCGTGCGCGGAAAAAAGTTCCGTCGCAGATCAGCCCTGGGACTCGGGGCTTTTCGGGCCGTAGAAGTTCATGAACATACGAAGGCCGGATTCCACCACGCGTGCGATCTCCTTGTCGTCGGGTCGCACGGGGATGTCGTTGAACAGGCGCTTCTTGAAATAGCCTGCCGTTGACATGTCGATGAATTGGCGTGCTGCCAGATCGCTGTCTTCGACCGAGAGTTCGCCCTTTTCGTTGGCCGCAGCAATATAGTCCTGCAGCAGCACCTTGATATTGGTGGGCGACGAAGCAAAAAAGCGCTGACAGAGCGTCGGCATCCGGTCGAGCACACCCATCAGGATACGCATCGTCGGGATCATCTCCGTGTCGAGAATGAAATGCGCGTGGGCGAGCGCGTAGCGCCGCAGGCCTTCCTCGACATGGGTGCTTTCTTCGAGGATCTGTCGGATAGCGGCATCAAAGGCGCTCTTCTCACGCTCGACCAGAGCGCCGAACAGATCCTCCTTGCTCTGGAAATAGACGTAGATGGTGCCTTTCGACACGCCTGCCTCGCGGGTGACGTCATTCATGCTTGCGGCATCGTAGCCGAGCTTCATGAAGACCCGCTTGGCCCCATCCAGGATCTGTCCCCGCTTGACCGGATCAGCGCCCGCAGCGAAGCGACCCACCCCGGCGACGGGGTAGGAGGGCGGCGTCATGGCGATTTCCTGCTCTTGTTTCGACATTTCCTGACCGACAAAAAATTAACTGCGTTGCGCGGCCTCGTCTCCAAGGCCCGTTTCTGCCTCTTGATATGGGACAAAAAAGGCTCTATGTCAATCGAACCGAACGGTTCAGTTCGAGAGAGTTCACCAATCCCCGGTCCATATCATGTCAGCGACGCCAAGATCCACCGCCCTTCGTTCCACTTCCACTCCAGTCGACCGGAATGAGGCTGCGCCCCTGACGGAGATGGATGCAGGGGACCCCCATCCGCCGCAAGAAGCGGCGGCCTCCAAGCCGAAACGCCGCAGCCCTGTGCTGCCGATTATCCTTGCTGCACTGCTCGCAGGCGGTGCCTGGTACGGCTATCAATGGTGGACCGATGGTCGCTTCATGGTGTCGACCGACGACGCGTATATCGAAGGTGACATTGCAATCATCTCACCTAAGGTTTCCGGATACGTCGAGAAGGTCAACGTCGCCAGCAACCAGGTCGTCCGTGCCGGCGATCCGCTTGTGACCCTCGATGGCGGCGACTACCAGATCGCCTATGATCAGGCTGTTGCCGGCAAGCAGAGCTCCGAGCTTGCGATCGCCCGCATCGATGCGCAGATCGTTGGTGGCCAAGCGAGCGTCGTGCAGGCTCAGGCGCAGCTCGGCTCTCTGGAGGCTGCGGTTCGGGGCGCCGAAATCACGGAAAAGCGCGCGAGCGAGCTTGCTGCCAAGAGTATCGGCACCACCGCCGATCTCGACAATGCCAAGGTGGCGCTCGACCAGGCCCGCGCCAATCTGGTGGCCGGTCAGGCCGCAGTCGCTTCGGCCGAAGCCAATCTTTCGATCCTCAAGGCGCAGCGCGATGAGGCGGTGAACGCCGTGAAGGTGCAGGATCAGGTGGTGGCGAAAGCCAGGCGTGACCTCGACTTTACCGTGCTCAAGGCGCCCTATGATGGCGTGATCGGCAATCTCTCGGTTCAATCAGGAGATCTCGTCTCGTCCGGCAAACGTCTGGCGGCCCTGGTGCCGACCAGCGAGCTCTATATCGAGGCGAACTTCAAGGAAACCCAGATCGCGCATCTGGTGCCGGGTTCCAAGGTCTCAATCCATGTCGATGCCTATGGCGACGATGCGCTCGAAGGTACGGTCACCTCGATCGCTCCGGCCTCCGGCGCCATCTTCTCCATGCTGCCGGCGGAAAACGCCACCGGCAACTTCACCAAGGTTGTCCAGCGCGTGCCTGTCCGCATTGCGCTGCCCAAGGAAGCGCTTGCCGGCGGCCATCTGCGTGCCGGCCTCAGCGTTATCGTCGACGTCGACACCCGCACGGCCCCCGAGGGCCAGGCGCTTGCCGCGAAGTAACACCACCGGCTGACGTTATCGAAAGGGCCGTGTCATGGCCGCAATCACCTCAACAGCCATCGCGCCCTCGGCACCTGCCGAGGAGCGGATGGATCCGAAACGCGTCTTCGCCTTCCTGGCGATGGTGTTCGGCATGTTCATGTCGATCCTCGACATCCAGATCGTTTCGGCCTCGCTTGCCGAAATCCAGGCCGGTCTCGGGGCCGGATCCGACGAGGTTGCCTGGGTGCAGACCTCCTATCTGATCGCCGAAGTGATCATGATCCCGCTGTCCGGCGTGCTGGCCCGGATCGTTTCGACCCGTGTGCTCTTCACCTTTTGTGCGGCGGGCTTCACGCTCGCCAGTGCTCTCTGCGCCACGGCCACCAATATCGAGCAGATGATCGTCTACCGCGCGATCCAGGGCTTCATCGGCGGTGGCATGATCCCGTCCGTCTTCGCGGCTGCGTTCACCATCTTCCCGCCGTCCAAGCGCAACATCGTCTCGCCGATGGTCGGTCTTGTCGCCACACTCGCGCCGACGATCGGCCCGACGATCGGCGGTTACATCAGCCATGCCATGTCGTGGCACTGGCTGTTCCTGATCAATGTGATCCCGGGGATCCTGGTCGCTGCTGCAGCCTGGAGCCTGATCGATTTCGACAAGCCTGATCTCAAGCTTCTGAAGAAGTTCGACTGGTGGGGACTGGCCTCGATGGCGGTCTTCCTCGGCACGATGGAATTCGTGCTGGAGGAGGGCAACAACAAGGACTGGTTCAACGACCACCATATCGTGCTCGGCACCGTCGCTATGGTGATCGGCGGGGCGATCTTCTTCTGGCGCGTCTTCAAGGTCGAGTTGCCGGTCGTGGACCTGCGCGCCTTCTCCAATGCCAACTTCGCCTTCGGCTCGCTGTTTTCCTTCGTCATGGGTGTCGGCCTCTATGGTCTTACCTATCTCTACCCCCTCTATCTCGGGCGTATCAGAGGTTACGACTCGCTGATGATCGGCGAGACCATGTTCGTCTCGGGTGCCGCGATGTTCCTCACCGCGCCGGTGGCGGGCGCACTGTCGAACAAGCTCGATCCGCGCGTGATGATGATGATCGGTTTTTCCGGCTTCGCGCTTGGTACCTACATGATGACCGGGATTACGGCAGACTGGGACTTCTACGAACTCCTGGTGCCTCAGATCCTGCGTGGTTGCTCGCTGATGATCTGCATGGTGCCGATCAACAACCTGGCGCTCGGCACGCTGCCGCCGGACCGCATCAAGAACGCTTCCGGCCTTTTCAATCTGACTCGAAACCTCGGCGGTGCGGTCGGGCTTGCTATCATCAACACCATGCTGACGCAGAGATCCGACGACCATTATGCGCGGCTTTCCGAGCAGCTTTCCTGGGGCAATCAGGCGGCTCTAGACTGGCTCGCCAGTGTCGGCGCCAACTATGACAGTTATGGCCTTGATGGCACGGCGGTGGCGATCAAGAAACTGTCGGGTGTGGTGACGCAGCAGGCCTGGCTTCTCTCCTTCATGGATGTGTTCATGGGGCTGACGGTGCTCTTTGTTGCGCTGGTCTTCATGGTGCTGCTTCTCAAGAAGCCGAAGGGTGCGGCACCCGCTGGCGCTGGCCATTGACACCACCATGCCCGGGTAAGCTTGCGGGTTCAGGCTCTCCCTTGATCTCCAAGGCTCAGACCGCCTCACATGTTGAGGCGGTCTCTTTTTTTCGAGCGGAAGAGGTACGTACGTCAAATTCTGATTTACGTACCTCATTCGTCGGTGTAGGACAGGCGCCGGAGGAGAGAATGAAGCCGACTGTCCATGACATTGCGAGCCGTGCGGGCGTCAGCCTTGCCACCGTCGATCGGGTTTTGAACCGTCGGCCGGGGGTGAGCGCGCGGACCCGGGAGAAGGTGGATCAGGCTGTCAGCGAGCTCGGCTTCGTCCGCGACGTGGCGGCGGCGAACCTTGCCAAGGGGCGTGTCTATCCGCTGACATTCATCATTCCCTCGAACGACAATTCCTTCATGCGGGGCTTGAGGCTTGCACTCGAAGAGGCAAGCGCACGTGCCGGCGTCGAGCGCATCTCGATCCGGTTGGTCGACGTGCCGGCTTTCGATGCCGCAGCGCTTGCTGCCGCTCTCAGGCAGGCGGCAATGGAAGAGCCGGCGGGCATTGCCTTCGTCGCTGTCGATGCTCCCGAGGTTGCCGCGGCTGCGGCCGAGATTTCAGAGAGTGGCATTCCGCTTGTCACCCTGGTCTCGGATCTCTCGGGCGCAGAGCGAGATCATTATGCCGGGATCGACAATACAGCTGCCGGGCGGACGGCTGCGAGCCTGCTTGGACGGTTTGCCGGTGGTCGCAGTGGTATAGTCGCGGTGCTCGCGGGCTCCATGCTGGTGCGCGACCATCGTGAGCGCTGCGATGCCTTCGCCGCCGTGATGGCTGCGGACTTTCCCACGCTTGCCTTGCAGCCGGTGCTCGAAGGTCGGGACGATCCCGATGTCGTCGAGCAGTTGGTCGCCGACCTTTTTGCAAGCCGCAGCGACATCGTTGCACTCTACAGCCTGGGGGCCGGCAATCGCGGTCTCGTCCGGGCGTTGGACCGTCTGTCGCCTGAGCGCCGTCCGGTCGTGATTGCCCATGAGCTGACGGAGACGACGCGCGGGGCGCTCCAAGCGGGCCTCATCGATGCCGTGCTCAATCAGGATGCCGGCCACGAGGTGCGCAGTGCCATTCGTGTCTTGAAGGCCAAGGCCGACGGGTTGCCTGTCGTCGCCGCCCAGGAGCGCATTCGTATCGACATATTCTTGAAGGACAATCTGCCCTGAAGGCAGAGGAATGGAGGACACCCATGTATCTCGGATTGGATCTCGGCACATCCAGCGTCAAGGCGATGCTGATCGACGGTGAGCAGAAGGTTGTCGGTGTCGGCCATGCCGGTCTCACCGTGCAGCGGCCGCATCCGGGCTGGTCGGAACAGGCGCCCGGCGACTGGCTCCAGGCGACGGAGGAGGCGGTTGCGGCGCTGAAGGCGTCGCATCCCAAGGAACTTGCAGCGGTCAAGGGCATCGGACTTTCCGGCCATATGCATGGCGCGACGCTCATCGACGCCAAGGACCAGGTGCTCCGGCCCTGCATTCTCTGGAATGACACACGCAGCCACGCGGAAGCCGCGAGCCTTGACGCCGATCCGCGCTTTCGGGCGCTGACCGGCAATATCGTCTTTCCGGGCTTCACCGCGCCGAAGCTTGCCTGGGTGAAGAACAATGAACCCGACATCTTTGCCCTGGTGGCGAAGGTGTTGTTGCCGAAGGATTACCTGCGGCTCTGGCTGACGGGCGAGTATCTCTCCGACATGTCGGATTCGGCCGGCACCAGCTGGCTCGATACCGGCAAGCGTGCCTGGTCGAGCGAGTTGCTGGAAGCCACCGGGCTGACCGTCGACCAGATGCCCGGCCTCGTCGAGGGCACGGATCGCGCCGGCACCCTGCGCGCCGAACTCGCCGAAAAATGGGGCCTTAGCTCCGATGTTGTTGTTGCCGGCGGGGCAGGGGATAATGCCGCCTCGGCCTGCGGCATGGGCACGGTCGCCGAAGGTCAGGCCTTTGTCTCGCTCGGCACGTCAGGCGTGCTCTTCGCGGCAAACGCCTCCTATCTGCCGAAGCCGGAAAGTGCCGTGCATGCGTTTTGCCACGCGCTGCCCAGGACCTGGCACCAGATGGGCGTCATCCTGTCGGCCACCGACGCGCTCAACTGGCATTCCGGCGTGACCGGCAAGTCGGCTGGCGAGCTGACCGCCGAACTGGGCGATGCGCTGAAGGCGCCCACCGGGGCTACTTTCCTTCCCTATCTCTCGGGCGAACGCACGCCACACAATGACGCGAAGATCCGTGGCGCCTTTATCGGTCTCGGCCATGAGAGTGATCGGGTCGTGCTGACCCAGGCGGTGCTGGAAGGCGTGACCTTCGCCATCCGCGACAGCCTCGAGGCGCTGAAGTCTGCTGGGACCTCGATCAGCCGGGTCACCGCCATCGGCGGCGGTTCGCGCTCGCGCTACTGGCTGTCATCGATCGCCACCGCGCTTGATATGCCGGTCGACATTCCCGCCGACGGTGATTTCGGTGCTGCATTCGGGGCGGCACGGCTCGGGCTGATTGCGGCGACGGGGGCGGATCCGCTTTCGGTCTGCACGGCGCCCGAGACGGCGGAGACGATTGAGCCAGTCAAGGCGCTTAGCTCTGCTTACGATACAGCCTATGGCCGCTACCGGGCGCTTTATCCGGTCATCCGTTCCCTCGGCAGCTGACGCCCCCTCATCCGCCTGCCGGCACCTTCTCCCCGCTGGGGAGAAGAGACAAGCGGCACGCGCTGACATTCTCCTCTCCCCAGCGGGGAGAGGGCAGGGTGAGGGGGAACCCCACCCGCCGCATCACCCC
>NZ_LJIB01000005.1:0-121951 GCF_001295785.1 Rhizobium sp. AAP116 | reverse complement strand
TTCGGCGCCGCCTCTCGTTCGGTGAAGCGGCTTATACGGCCACTCCCACAAACCGTCAACAGCCAATTGTCAAAAAACTGTCGTTTTTTTCAAGTGACTGATTTTACAAAGAAAAAATCGGCACCGACTTGCACGTCCACGCATTTGCCCACTTTTGCCGGGTGAACACGTTGGCGCCCTCGTCAATCCCTATATGGGAACTCTGGGCCAGAGTTAAAAGACCGGGTTTCCCCTTTACCCTTTGGTGATCAGCAGCAGCACCACAAACATGGTCGGCACTGCGGCAAGCGCCGGCAGGATGATCGCGGGATAGCCGAATGCGACAATGGCGAGCAGCCAGACCAAAAGCAGATTGACCACGAACAGGACCTTGGCGGTCGTCGGTCCGTAAATCGCTTCCCTCAACATCCAGCCAAACAGTGGCACGCGGTAGATCATCTGAGCCATGTCGTAACCTCTCTACATCTGCGGTCTGCCCGCAGATAGGCACCCCTACCCTCCACTCACAATGTGGCAAATTGGCTTTTGCCAAACTGTCGCAGTTTGCCGGTCAGTCACGTCGCAAACTGCTGGACATCGCTTCATGACAGGACCTAGTCTCTCCTCTGTGATGGTTCCGCCCCGACAAGACCGGAAGGGCGGACGAAGAGGGAATACGGTGAGGACTACCCATCAGGGGCCGAAACCGTGGCTGCCCCCGCAACTGTGAACGGCGAGCGACGTCCGAAAAGCCATTGGCCTTCAGCTGATAAGGCGGACCGAAGCCCTGACCCGTGAGCCAGGAGACCTGCCATCGCTTGACGCCGTGAACGCGGCATTCACTCTCCCGCGCGGTGGGCGCGGACGAAAGGACATAGTTATGCATATTGAACCCGGCGTCGTGGACGGCGCCAAACTCGCTTTCAGCTACGCAACAGCAGCACTCTCCTTCGGGCTTATCGGCAAGATGGTTGTCGACGACCTCAAGGCGAAAGCGACCCCGACCGGTCTTGCGGCCAGGACCTTGATCACGACAGCTCTCGTCTTCTCCTTCTTCGAAGTCCTGCCCCATCATCCGGTCGGCGTCTCCGAAGTGCATCTCATCCTCGGCTCGACACTCTTCCTGATCTTCGGGGCCGGCGCAGCCTCGATCGGCCTGGCTCTTGGCCTCCTGCTCCAGGGGCTGTTTTTTGCGCCGTTCGATTTGCCGCAATACGGGATGAACGTCACGACACTGATCGTGCCGCTCTTTGTCATCAGTCAGCTCGCCGCGCGGCTCATTCCGGAAAAGAAGGCATATGTGGATGTCGGCTATAAGGATGCACTTGCACTATCCACTGCCTATCAGGGCGGGATCGTCGCCTGGGTCGCCTTCTGGGCGCTCTACGGCCACGGCTTCTCGGCTGAGAGCATCTCAAGCATCGCAACCTTCGGTGCCGCCTATATGATGGTGATCCTGGTCGAGCCGCTCGTGGACCTTGCCGTGCTCGCCGCCGCCAAGTCGCTTCGGCAGGCGACGGACAACGGCCTCTTCAACGGTCGCCTGCATCGCGCAGCCGTCTGACCACCTTTGATATGAAAGCGCATGGGCAAGCCTCATGCGCTTTTTCTTTGAAACCGCCGCCTCTTTCGGGTACCGCGGGACAACGGGCACACCGTCAAACTTGCCACAGCCGACGAGACATCGAGGACATCCATGCGCATCCTTTCCGAAGCCCACTATCCGGAACTGCCGAACTACTATCGCGGCAAGGTGCGTGAGAACTACGACCTTCCAGACGGCAGCCGCATCATCATCTCGACCGATCGTCTGAGCGCCTTCGACAGGATCCTCACCTGCATTCCCTATAAGGGCCAGGTTCTGACCCAGACGGCACGCTACTGGTTCGAAAAGACCAGCGACATCTGCCCGAACCATGTCATCTCCTATCCCGACCCCAACGTGGTGATCGGAAAGCGCCTGGAGATCCTGCCGGTCGAGATCGTGG
This sequence comes from Rhizobium sp. AAP116, assembly GCF_001295785.1. Taxonomy (NCBI): domain Bacteria; kingdom Pseudomonadati; phylum Pseudomonadota; class Alphaproteobacteria; order Hyphomicrobiales; family Rhizobiaceae; genus Rhizobium; species Rhizobium sp. AAP116. Next base: position 119,984 of record NZ_LJIB01000005.1, on the reverse strand, counting down.
TCCGTGGCTACCTCGCCGGTACCACCGGGACATCGATCCTCACTCTCTATAAGAAGGGCGAGCGTGAGATGTACGGGATCAGCCTGCCAGACGGCATGCGCGACAACGAAAAGCTCCCGACCCCGATCATCACGCCAACCAGCAAGGAATTCGATGGTGGCCACGACGAACCGCTGACGCCCGACGAGATCGTCGAGAAGAAGCTTTTGACGGCCGAGCAGTGGGAAACGCTGTCAACCTATGCATTGGCACTGTTCGCCCGTGGCCAGAAGCTTGCCGCCGAGCGCGGCCTGATCCTCGTCGACACCAAATATGAATTCGGCACGGACGAAAACGGCACGATCATCCTCGCCGATGAAATCCACACCCCTGACAGCAGCCGCTACTGGATTGCCGACAGTTACCAGGCGAGCTTTGAAAAGGGAGAGCGCCCGCAGAGTTTCGACAAGGATTTCGTCCGCGCCTGGGTTGCCGAACGTTGCGATCCCTATGTCGATGCCATTCCGGAAATCCCGGCATCACTGGTCGAGGAGACATCGAAGGTCTATATTAGGGCATTCGAAGCGATCACGGGGCTGCCGTTCCAGCCTGATGACACAGGCGAAAGCCCCTTCGCCCGTATCCGCCAGAATCTGGCATCGTACTTCCCCTGAGAAAGGTGGCCCCATGGATCAGGACCCTCGCGCACGATCTGGCGCATGCTGCCCCGACAAGGGTGCCGGCGTTCCCGTGCGTCGTGCGCGCAGACCCGCTGAGGAGACGCGCGAAGAGATCCTGAACACCGCCGAGAAGCTTTTCCGGACCCATGGCTATGCCAGCGTCACGATTGCAGACATTGCGGCCGAACTGTCGATGTCGCCGGCCAATGTCTTCAAGCATTTTCGAACCAAGACGAGCCTTGTTGATGCGATTGCCACCCGCGCGATCGAGCAGACGCTCCATGCATTGAAGTCTCTGGCCAGCGACAAGCCCGCCCCCGAACGGCTTTACGCCCTCGCCCACCATCTCATGCAGGAGCACCTCTCCGAGCAAAAGGATGCACCCTTCGTGTTCGAGATGATCCTCGTGACGATCACAGAGGAACTCGATTGCGGCGATCGGTACCGCGAGATCGTCGTCGGCATGATCGCGGAAATCATCCATGCCGGCATTCGGGAAGGCGTCTACCATGCAGGCGACGTGCCGCGATTGGCAAACACATCCTTCGATGCACTGGCCTGCGTCATCCACCCTGTCATGACGGGAATGGAGAAGGCTGGCATAATGGCAACACGTTGTCGGGAAGTCGTCGCCCTGATCGATACTGCACTGCGGTCACCACTTGCAAAGTGACGATTGTTCATTTACGTCACTTCGACTGAAGAGAACCGCCTCCCTTGGATGCGCCCTTTCTCGCCGTCTCGCCAGTGCCTGATTTCAGCGGCGCTGGTCCATGACTTGTAATGTTCTGTGACCTTTCTCAGTGGGATTCCTTGATGCGCCCAAGCTTCAGACTTGCCTCCGCCATTCTCGTTTGCACCGCCGTCCTGGCGGGTTGCTCCGATCAGGGAACGGCTGACAACGGCGGCGCCGCAGGGGCTGGCGGCGAACGGCCACCTGCAGCCGTGAGCGTTGTGGTGATGAAGAAGGCACTGCAACCGCTGACAAGTACCCTGCCGGGACGCGCAGCCGCCTTCCAGACCGCAGAAATCCGCCCACGCGTGAGCGGCATCATCAAGGAAATTGCCTTCAAGGAAGGCAGCGAAGTTCAGCCGGGCGATCTGCTCTACAAGATCGAAGACGACACGTACCGCGCCGCCCAGGCCCAGGCCCAGGCCAGTCTGCAGAAGGCTGAAGCCGGCGTGCCGACGGCCCAATCCAACCTTGCGCGTCAGGAACGGCTGGTCGGCAGCGGCGCCACCCAGGTGGAACTCGAAAACGCCCGTGTGACGCTTCTGCAGGCTGAGGCAGATGTCGCTCAGGCAAACGCAGCGCTGCGCTCAGCCGAGATCGAACTCGCTCTCACAGAAATTCGCGCCCCCTTCGAAGGCGTGACCACTGCGTCGCGCTACTCGGTCGGCAACGTCGTCACCGCAAACCAGACCGACAGCCTTATGACCCTGCGCCGTCTTGATCCGATCTACATCGACCTGACGGAATCGAGCGTCAATCTTCTTCGTCTGCGCGAGGCCATCACCGAGGGTCGCATCAACCGCAATGAAAACGGCGCATCCGAAATCCGGCTGACGCTTGAGGACGGCCACGAATACCCAGTTGTCGGAAAGCTCGACATGTCGGAAATGGCGGTCAGTCAGACGACCGGTACCTATTCAATCCGTGCTGTGTTTGACAATCCCGATGGCCTTATCCTGCCAGGCATGTACGTCCGCGCCACGGTGACCGTCGGCACGGAAGACGGCTTCCTGATCCCCCAGCGGGCAGCCACGCGCAGCGCCAATGGAGAGCTTTCGGCAAAATTCGTCACGGCAGAGAACACGGTCGAGACCCGGATCTTCGACGAAGCGCAGGTTTCCGGCAACAACTGGCTCGTGGCCAGCGGCATCAATGATGGCGACAAGCTCATAGTCGACGGCTTCCAGTGGATTGGCGACGGCGCCCCCGTCCAGCCGGTCGAAGCGCAGATTGATGAGAACGGGATCGTCCAGGAAACTGCGGCGCCGGCTGCCGCCCCTGCCGCACAACCCTGATTGTGCGACAGACAAGGCAATCGAGGCGTAGAGGATAATCCATGGCCCAGTATTTCATTCGACGCCCGATCTTCGCATGGGTGATCGCGATCATCATCATGCTCGGCGGTGCGCTCGCGATTTCGACGCTGTCGATTTCGCAGTACCCGGAAATTGCACCGACAACCGTGCAGATATCGGCAAGCTATAATGGCGCAAGCGCGGAGACGGTGGAGAAGTCAGTCACATCGATCATCGAAGACGGCATGACCGGCCTTGATGACCTGACGTATATGACGTCATCGTCGAGCACCGGCTCGGCCTCCGTATCGCTGACCTTCGGCAACTCGATCGATCCCGAAATTGCCCAGGTTCAGGTCCAGAACAAGCTGCAGCTCGTCCAGTCGCAACTGCCGGATATCGTCCAGTCGGCCGGCATATCGGTGACACGCTCGACCTCGAGCATCCTGCTCGTCGGCGCACTGGTGTCCACCGATGGCGCCCGCAGCAATGTCGAACTCGGCGACATTTTCTCCTCGCAGATCGAGGATCAGATAAAGCGTCTGGAAGGCGTGGGAAGCCTTGAAGTGTTCGGTACCGGCTACGCCATGCGCGTCTGGCTCGACCCGTTCAAACTCAACAAGTTCCAGCTGACACCGACGGACGTAACCTCCGCCATCCAGGCGCAGAACACGCAGGTTTCCGTTGGCGCCCTCGGCAGCCAGCCGGCGCCGGCGGGTCAGCAGCTGACGGTCACCGTGACCGCTCAAAGCCAGCTGCAGTCCGTATCCGACTTCGAATCCATCATCCTGAAGACCGAGACAGACGGCGCCACCGTGCGACTGAGCGATGTCGCGCGCATCGAGGTCGGCCAGGAAAGCTACGCCACCAAGACCCGCTCCAACCGCAATCCGGCGACCGGCTTCGCCATCAATCTGGCGACCGGTGCCAATGCACTGGATACGGCAGAACGCGTGAAGTCGCAGCTTGCAACAATCGCACCATCGCTGCCGGAAAACGTGGTGATCACCTACCCCTACGACACCACGCCCTTCGTGCAGCTGTCGATCGAAAAGGTCGTTCACACCCTGCTCGAAGCCATTGTGTTGGTCTTCGTAGTCCTGCTCGTCTTCCTTCAGAACCTGCGCGCCACCATCATTCCTATGATTGCGGTGCCCGTCGTTCTTCTCGGTACCTTCGGCATCCTCGCGTTGACGGGCTACTCGATCAACACGCTGACCATGTTCGCAATGGTTCTGGCGATCGGTCTGCTTGTCGATGACGCGATCGTCGTGGTTGAAAACGTCGAGCGCATCATGTCCGAGGAAGGACTATCTCCGCTCGAGGCAACCCAGAAGTCCATGGGCGAGATCACCGGCGCAATCGTCGGCATCGCCCTCGTCCTGACGGCCGTCTTCATTCCGATGGCCTTCTTCGGCGGCTCGACCGGCATCATCTACCGCCAGTTCTCCGTGACCATCGTCTCGGCGATGCTGCTTTCTGCTGTCGTCGCTCTTGTTTTGACGCCGGCGCTCTGCGCGACGATGCTGAAGCCGGTCGACCATCACAAGCCGAAGGGCGGTCTTGGTGGCTGGTTCAACCGTAACTTCGATCGCGCGACCGGCGGTTATGTCTCGTCCATCGGCTATCTTCTCAAGCGTCCGCTTCGGGTCATGCTGATGTTCGCGATCGTGATCGCTGGCATGAGCTGGTTCTTCCTGCGCCTGCCTTCCTCCTTCCTCCCGGAAGAGGATCAGGGCGTGCTGATGACGATCGTCCAGCTGCCGAACGGCGCAACTGTCACGCGCACCGAAGAGATCATAAAGAAGATCGAGGACTACTATCTCGATAAGGAAAAGGACGCGATCCAGGACGTCTTCTCCGTCTCCGGCTTCTCCTTTGTCGGTGCCGGCCAGAACTACGCGCTGGTCTTTGCCAAGCTTAAGGACTTCGAACTGCGCGAAGACCCGCAGCTTGCCGCGCCTGCCGTCGTACAGCGCGCCATGGGCTATTTCTTCACGCTTCGTGACGCTATGGTCTTCCCACTGGCGCCGCCTGCGATCCCCGGTCTCGGCACGTCGAGTGGCTTCTCCATGTATCTGGTGGACAGCGGCAATAGAGGCACCGAAGCACTGACGGCCGCATCTCAGCAATTGATGCAGGTGGGCAGCTCCAATCCGAACGTGAGCTCGCTGCGCTCGAACAACCCGCCGGCTGAAACCCAGTTGAAGCTTCTGCTCGACCAGGAAAAAATGGGCGCCATGGGCCTCGACATCGCAACGGTCAACAGCATGCTGTCGACCATCTTTGCGGGCCGTGACGTCAACGACTTCACCCTGAACGGCGAACTGAAGCCGGTCTATGTCCAAGGCGATGCACCCTACCGCATGCAGGAAACCGCGATCAACGACTGGCACGCCCGCAATGCCAACGGCGAGATGGTTCCCTTCTCGTCCTTCATCAAGACGCAGTGGATCAGCGGCGCACCGACGCTCAGCAGGTTCAACGGCGTCGGCGCCATCTCGATGGAAGGGGCAGCAGGCGGCGGCGTGAGCTCCGGCACGGCCATGGAGACGATGGAACAGCTGACCGCCGATCTGGGTGGTGGTTATACCGTAGCCTGGCAGGGCATCTCCTACCAGGAGCGCCTGTCCGGTTCGCAGGCCCCCATGCTCTACGCGCTCTCGGTTCTGATCGTCTTCCTCTGCCTGGCAGCCCTCTATGAAAGCTGGTCGATACCGTTCTCCGTCATCATGGCGGTGCCGGTGGGTGTCCTGGGAGCGGTCGCGGCGGCCTATGTCTTCGGCCAGTCCAACGACGTCTATTTCAAGGTCGGACTGCTCACGACAATTGGTCTAGCGGCAAAGAACGCGATTCTGATCGTGGAGTTCGCGAAGGATCGCCAGGCTACCGGAATCAGTGTCATTGATGCAACACTCGAAGCTGCAAAGCTCCGGTTGCGCCCCATCATCATGACCTCGCTCGCCTTCATTCTGGGTGTGGTGCCGCTGGCGATCGCGACCGGTGCGGGCTCTGCAGCACAGAATTCGATTGGTATTGGCGTCCTAGGCGGCATGTTTACGGCTACGGCGCTCGGAATCTTCTTCGTACCGTCGTTTTTCGTCATCATCCGGCAGATTTTCGGCGGTGCAAAACCGAAGGAAGCGCTGTCGTCGTCGTGATTGACAAACTATGTTAACCAACTAATGCGTAGGCTGCTGCGGTAGCCTGCGTGTGTAAGTCGGTCGTTGGCTCGAGGTCATGATAAACCTCGTCGTGGCAAGACCGGGGGACTTTTACAGGAACACGTGATGCTCAAGATTCGTGCCGCCGCACCACTCGCAATGCTCCTCCTTTCCGGCTGTGTCGTCGGTCCGAACCATGAGGCGCCGCAGACCGCCCTCCCCGTCAAGTTCTCCGAAGGCAGCGCCCGCGCGTCGGCCGACGTGACATTGGCTCCCTGGTGGAACGCTTTCAACGACCGCCGTCTGAACGGCCTGGTTGAAACCGGCCTCGCCCAGAACCTCGATGTACTCCAGGCAATCGAGCGGATTACATCCGCTGAAGCCAGCTTCGAAGCGGCAGACTCGGCAGCGTTTCCCCAGCTGAACGTATCTACCGATCATCAGGTATCGAAGACGAACGGCAGCGGCGCGCTGAGAACCCGTGATAGCGACACAACGAACACGACGAGCGGCACGCTCGGCGTTTCCTGGCTGATTGATCTCTTCGGCCAGTACCGCCGTTCCAAGGAAAGCGCGAAGGCAACCCTCGATGCGGCCTATGCCGGCGCCGATGTGGCCCGCCTGACCTTCTTGTCCAGTGTCGTCTCGGCCTATGTCGATGCACGCTACTACCAGGAACGGATCGCGATCGCCCGCAAGAACCTGTCCTCGCGTCGTGAAACACTGGAGCTGACACGCCTGCAGCTCGAGGCCGGAGCAGCTTCACGCCTCGACGTCGTCCAGTCTGAAGGTCTCGTCAATTCGACGCTCGCGGAAATTCCGGGCCTTGAGATCTCCTTCCGCCAGTCGGTCCACCGCATTTCACTGCTGCTCGGCCTGCCCGCAACAAGCCTGCTTGCCGACCTCCAGAAGGGTGCAGCCCAGCCTTACGCTCGTCGTGGCGTGAACGCGGGCGTTCCCGCGGACCTGATCCGCAACCGCCCGGACATCCGCGCAGCCGAGCGCAATCTCGCAGCAGCAACCGCCGAAATCGGCGTTGCGGAAGCAGCCCTCTATCCGTCGATCACCCTCAGCGGCTCGATTTCGCCGACACTGGTCGCCACATCGGCAGCGAGCGGTAGCGCGACATCATGGGGCTTCGGTCCGAGCCTGAACCTGCCGATCTTCGATGCCGGCGCACGCCGCGCCAACATCAAGGCACGTGAAGCGGCGGCCCGCGAAGCTTATCTCGCCTGGAAGCAGACGGTCTTGAGCGCCGTCTCCGAAGTCGAGAACGCGCTTGTTGCCGTGAGCCGTACCCGTCAGACGGTCTCGGCCCTGACGGCTACCGTGCGCTCCTACGAGGAAGCCCTGTCGCTTGCTACGGCAAGCTACCGTGACGGCGCCTCCTCGCTGCTCGACGTCCTCGATGCACAGCGCAACGTCGCCAGCGCTCAGGCCAACCTCGCCCAGGCTGTTCAGCAGTTGGCAAATGGTTATGTCCAACTGAACGTTGCGATCGGCGGCGGCTATGCGTGGGACGGATCGAAGACGGTGGTCGCCAGCAGGTAAGCACCTCCGGCAAACACATCAGAGCCCGGCACCGAAAACGGTTGCCGGGTTTTTCTTTGCCTCACCTCAGAAGGTCGCAGGCGTGTTGATCCAGATGAGGACCGTCTCGCCACTCGAAATGTTCCGCCAGGAATGTGGCCTGCGGCTTTCGAAATAGAAGCTGTCGCCGGCATGCAGTTCGAAGAACTGGTCGCCGTCGAGGATAATCTCGAGGCTTCCGGACAGCATGTGGATGAACTCTTCTCCCTCGTGCTGATAGGCGCCCTCGCTCGACGCCCCGGGGGCAAGCTGGAAGCGGTTGCACTCCATCATGTTGCGACCCTCCGCCAGAACCTGAACAGCCACACCGGAGGAAGTGGTTGGCCATGACGACCACTTGCCATCGCGGATCAGGCTTTCGCCGCCCCTGCCCTCCTCCTGGCCGCTGAGCGACGCGAGTGTCGTGCCAAGGTGCCGAGCAACCTCATGCAGGGCGGTAAACGACAGTCCTTGCGAGGTCCGCTCGAATGTCGAGAGCTGCGATACCGACACCCCCGTCGCCTGGGCGACGTATTCGAGCGTCTTGCCCGCCTCTCGCCGCAGACGCCGCATTCGCGTGCCTGCGCGGATATCGGAAGTATCATCCTCAGTTTCGACGCTGTCCTCGTCGGCATCAGACGAAAATTCCCGCAGCGTCTCGCGGATCGCCGCCGGATTAAGGCCCTTCTCCGTCCGCAGCCAGGCGATCCGCTTCAGCCGATCCACCAACACCCGATCATAGACGCGCTGGCCGGTCGGTGTCCGGATCGGCTGGATCAGGTCCTGGCTTTCCCAGAGGCGAAGCGTCGACGGCGACACGCCCGCCATGCGCGCTGCCTCCGCAATCTTGAACCGGATATCGTCCACGCTGCCCTCATCAAATGTCGCAGTCTTGCGTGATAATGCCGATAAGGCATATTGCAAGTCTACAGAAAAAATGTAGGAAATATAGCACCGCGCGATTGCAGCCATCTGCAACGCCGCTGGCAACCCTTCGCACAGGACGAAAACGATGAAGAACGCCGAAATCTCAGCTCGCAAGAATGACGCCATTTCCCGCGGCGTCGGCATGACCACGCAGATCTATGCCGACAAGGCTGAGAACTCGGAGATCTGGGATGTCGAGGGCCGACGCTACATCGATTTCGCCGGTGGCATCGCCGTTCTCAACACCGGCCATCGCCATCCGAAGGTCGTCGAAGCCGTGAAGAACCAGCTCGACCGCTTCACCCACACCTGCCATCAGGTCGTGCCTTACGAAAACTACGTCGCGCTTGCCGAGCGTCTCAACAAGATCGTGCCGGGCAATTTCGAGAAGAAGACGATCTTCGCGACAACCGGCGCCGAAGCCGTAGAAAACGCCATCAAGATCGCCCGTTGCGCCACCGGCCGCTCGGCTGTCATCGCGTTTACCGGCGGCTTCCACGGCCGCACCTTCCTCGGCATGGCGCTCACCGGCAAGGTCGTGCCCTACAAGGTCGGCTTCGGCCCGATGATGGGCGACGTCTTCCACGTGCCCTTCCCGCTCGAAATGCACGGCATCGACGTCGAGACCTCGCTCGACGTGCTCGACAAGCTGTTCAAGGCCGATGTCGACCCGAAGCGCGTCGCAGCCATCATCCTGGAACCCGTCCAGGGCGAAGGCGGCTTCTATGACGTTCCGCGCGCTCTGATGAAGGCCCTGCGCGAACTCTGCGACGAACACGGCATTCTCCTCGTCGCCGACGAAGTCCAGACCGGCTTTGCCCGCACCGGCAAGATGTTTGCCATGGAGCACTACGATGCCGTTCCGGACCTCACGACCATGGCCAAGAGCCTTGCCGGCGGCTTCCCGCTCTCGGCCGTAACCGGCCGCGCCGAACTGATGGATGCCCCCGGCCCCGGCGGCCTCGGCGGCACCTATGCCGGCAACCCGCTGGCGATCGCAGCTGCTCATGCCGTTCTTGACGTGATCGAAGAGGAAAACCTCTGCGACCGCGCCAACCAGCTCGGCAACCGCCTGAAGCAGCGCCTCGAAAGCCTGCGGTCGGACATTCCCCAGATCATGGACATCCGCGGCCTTGGTTTCATGAACGCCGTTGAATTCAAGATCCCGGGAACCGACAAGCCGAATGCGGATTTCACCAATGCGGTGCGTCTGAAGGCGCTGGAGAAGGGCCTGATCCTTCTGACATGCGGCGTCTACAGCAACGTGATCCGCTTCCTCGCCCCGATTACCATTCAGGACGAGGTCTTCAACGAGGCACTCGATCTGATCGAAGCCTCGATCCGCGAAGTTGCAGCAGGAGCCTGACGCATGACCATCTCGAACATTCTGACGGACAAACTCAAGGACCCGACGCTGGCGACCGACAAGTCACTGGTCGGCAATGAGTGGCTGGCCGCCAGCCAGTCGGGCAAGACTTTCGAAGTGACCAATCCGGCCACCGACGACGTGATCGCCGTGCTCCCGGATCTGAGCAAGGCAGAAGTCGAAAAGGCGATCGATGCGGCTTATACCGCCCAGAAAGCCTGGGCCAAGAAGACCGGCAAGGAGCGTGCGGCCATTCTGCGCAAGCTCAACGATCTGATGGTCGCCCATGCCGACGACCTGGCCACGATCCTGACGATGGAAATGGGCAAGCCCTGGCCGGAGGCCCGCGGCGAAATCCTCTACGGCGCATCTTACGTCGAGTGGTTCGCCGAGGAAGCCAAGCGTGTCTATGGCGACACGATCCCGGGGCACCAGGCTGACAAGCGGATCATGGTCATCAAGCAGCCCGTCGGCGTCGTCGGAGCCATCACGCCGTGGAACTTCCCGAACGCCATGCTCGCCCGCAAGGTGGCACCGGCGCTTGCCGTCGGCTGCGCGATGGTATCGAAGCCGGCCGCCCAGACCCCGCTCTCGGCACTGGCTCTTGCCGTTCTCGCCGAGCGCGCCGGTCTGCCTGCCGGTCTCTTTTCGGTCCTGACCTCCACCGATGCGGCGATGGTCGGCGAGGAAATGTGCGCCAATGACAAGGTCCGCAAGCTCACCTTCACCGGTTCGACAAATGTCGGTCGCATCCTGATGCGTCAGGGGGCCGATCAGATCATGAAGCTCGGCCTGGAGCTTGGTGGCAACGCGCCCTTCATCGTCTTCGACGATGCGGACCTCGATGCTGCCGTCGAAGGCGCGATGATCTCGAAGTACCGCAATGCCGGCCAGACCTGTGTCTGCGCCAACCGCCTCTATGTCCAGTCGGGCATCTATGACGCCTTCGCCACGAAGCTGGCCGAGAAGGTCGGCCAGTTGAAGGTCGGCGATGGCTTCGCTGATGGCGTTACCACGGGCCCGCTTATCGACGCCAAGGCGGTCGAGAAGGTCAAGGAGCATGTGGCGGATGCCGTGTCCAAGGGTGCCCAGGTTGCCCTCGGCGGCAAGCCGTCTGCGGCCGGCGCCCTCTTCTTCGAACCGACGATCCTGATCGGCGTCACCACCGCAATGAAGGTAGCAACCGAAGAGACCTTCGGGCCGGTTGCGCCGCTCTTCAAGTTCGAGACGGAAGAAGAGGTGATTGAGCTGGCCAATGCCACCGAATTCGGTCTTGCTTCCTACTTCTACTCGAAGGACATCGCCAAGGTGTTCCGCGTCGCGGAAGCGCTCGAATATGGCATGGTCGGCGTCAACACGGGCCTCATCTCCACGGAAGTAGCGCCCTTCGGTGGCATCAAGCAGTCGGGCCTCGGCCGCGAAGGCTCGAAATACGGCGTGGATGACTATACCGAGATCAAGTATATCTGCCTCGGCGGCATCGCCTGAACCATCTGAAATCCCCGGCACTGCCGGGGATTTTCATTTGACGTCCCCGGACCGGAATATCCGTTCAGCCACCGTCCTGCCGAGACCGGCCAGGGCCTCGAAGTGACCGCCCCGCGCTGATGACCGTCGCCAGAAGAAGCCGATGTCGCGAATCCCCTGCCAGTCTTCGATCGTCAGAAGCTTGATCCCATCCTCCTTGCCGAACTCGGAGCGGACATAGAGTTCGGGAAACAGGGACAGTCCCATTTCGATGGAGACCATCTGACGGATAGCATCGAGACTCGATCCTTCATACTCTTCGGCGAGAATGGCACCGGACATGTCCGCTAAGCGCCGTACCTCGTCCATCAGTCGGTGCCCCGGTCCGAGCGTTAGCAGCTTCTCGCCCTTGAGTTCCTGCGAGGTAATTGTATCGAATGCGGCCAGCCGATGGGCCTTGGGCACGCCAAGCAGGATGCGCTCCCGGCATATCTGGAACGCCACCAGGCCTTCTTCGTTGGAAGGCAGCGGTCCGAGCCCGCATTCCGTCTCGCCCTGCAACACGGCCCTCTCCAACTGGCGGGGCCTGTCTTCCCGGATATAGACCTTGAGCTCCGGATACGTCTGGTGAAGCGGCGGCAGAAGATAGGGCATGAAATAGGGCCCGAAGGACGGCGCCACACCCAGCCGGATAGCTCCTCCCAGATTGGCCTTTGATCCCATGGCAAGCGCCCTGATCTCATCAAGCCCATTGAGAATGACCTTCGCCGCCGCAATGATCTCGGCGCCAACAGGCGTCGGCATCACCTGACCGGGCATCCGGTCGATGAGCGTCACGCCAAGCTGTTTCTCGAGTAGCGAAACCTGCACGGAAAGCGTCGGCTGGGAGACGTTGCACCTCTTGGCCGCCTCGCCGAAATGCCCGGTTTCGCCAAGCATGACCAGATATTCCAACTGCCGATGACTGGGGCGAAATGGCATGTCGACCTCGATAGATAGAATCTATCGAAATCATACAATCAATCAATTGGAACAATCAACTCGGAAGACTCATATTGTCGACGTACGAAAGGAGATCGCCATGAAGCAACTGCTCAAAGCCCTCAGAGCCCGCCATTCGATCGTCGCCGCCAAGATTGACGAGGAACAGCGCCGTCCGCAGCCTGATGGCATCAGGGTCCGCGCCTTGAAGAAGATCAAGCTGCACTTGAAGGAGCAGATCATGTTGCTCGAGCGGGGCGATGCCATGAAGGCAAACGCCGCCCGCCCCAAGGCATCGAACTTCGGCAGTCCCATTCTCGCCGGACGCTGATCACGCGGGCGCTCCGTGATGGCGCAAGCGTGACCGGTGAGAACGGCCGGCGGGGCACCCTGCGCCCCGCCGGCATTAGGGGAAATGACGAGCAAATAAAAAAGCCCGGCGTGATCCACGCCGGGCTTTTCGATATCGGTCGAGCTACAGCTCTTAGTTCTTGGCGCGCTCGACGTAGGAATTGTCTTCGGTCGCGATGACGACGCGGATGCCGGCGTCGACATGCGGCGGAACCATGGTCCGGATGCCGTTCGACAGGATCGCCGGCTTGTAAGACGACGAGGCCGTCTGGCCCTTGACGACCGGTTCCGTCTCGACGATCTCGAGCGTTACGTGGCGCGGCAGCTGGATGGCAAGCGCGACGCCTTCGTGCATGGACAGGATGCAGACCATGCCTTCCTGCAGATAGGCCTTCTGGTCGCCCATGGTTTCGACGTCAACGACAACCTGGTCGTAGTTCTCAGGGTTCATGAAGTGGAAGCCTTCGCCGTCCTCGTAGAGGAACTGGTGATTGACGTCTTCAACGAACGCGCGCTCGACCTGCTCGGTCGTGCGCCAGCGCTCGGAAACCTTCACGCCGTCAACGATGCGGCGCATGTTGACCTGAGTGACAGGCGTGCCCTTGCCCGGGTGGAAGTTTTCAGCCGTCAGGACGACGTAGAGCTTGCCGTCGACGTCGATCACGTTGCCCTTGCGCACCGACGAGGCGATAATCTTGACCATTGGAATTCCTTGTATCTGCGTAAGACCCGTCGTAAAGGACGGCCGTCCCGACTGACCTCTTTGAATTTCTCGGGCGCAACTAACCCAAATCCGGTAAAATAGCCAGCCCGTGTTGAGAAATGGACCGAGATTCCGGCATGACTGACAGCCGCCAATCATCCCCTTCTTGGTGGCGCAGGTCCGTACATGCGGACCGCCGCCCCTTCCTGATGGGCCGAAACCGGATCCAGGCGGCTTTTCGCGCGCTTTTCGCCGAGCATGACTTCGTCGAGGTTGATACCGCGACCCTGCAGGTCTCTCCAGGCAACGAGGCCCATCTGCACGCCTTCCGGACAGATGCCATCGGCCACGATGGAACGGCAGCGCCGCTTTACCTGCACACCTCTCCGGAATTCGCCTGCAAGAAGCTGCTCGCCGCCGGCGAGACACGTATCGCCTGCTTCGCGCATGTCTATCGAAACCGCGAGCGCGGACCGCTGCACCACCCGGAATTCACCATGCTGGAATGGTATCGGGTCGGCGAGGGATACGAGCAACTTATGCTCGACTGCGTCGATCTGATCGCCTTGGCCGCACGCACGGTCGGAACGCGGCAATTCGCATTCGCTGGCAAGAGCGTCGACCCATTCGCCGAGCCAGAGCGGATCTCTGTCGCAGACGCTTTCGCGCAACACGCCGGCATCGATCTATTGGCCACGATCGCAACGGATGGCACGACGGATCGCAATGCACTGGCCGGTCAACTCGCGGACGCTGGCATTCGCACGGCAGATGACGACACTTGGGCCGACCTGTTCAGCCGGGTCATCGTCGAAAAAGTGGAACCCAAACTCGGCAACGGCCGCGTGACCATCCTGGATCGTTACCCGGTGGCAGAAGCAGCGCTTGCGCGCCCGTGCCCCGACGATCCCCGTGTCGCGGAACGTTTCGAGGTCTATGCCTGTGGCGTTGAACTCGCCAATGCCTTCGGCGAGCTGACGGACCCTGCCGAACAGCGCCGGCGCTTCGAAGCTGAAATGGCCGAGAAGAACCGCGTCTATGGCGAGACCTATCCACTCGATGAGGACTTCCTCGAAGCCCTCGCAGAAATGCCGGACGCATCGGGCATCGCCCTCGGCTTTGACCGTCTGGTGATGCTGGCGACAGGCGCGCTGAGGATCGACCAGGTTATCTGGGCGCCGGTGGCGGAGACGCATTTTGGCTGAGACGACCCTGCGCTCCGTGGCCGACCTCGTGGCACAAGGGCTCATCCGTGAGGAGGAGACCACGATGCTCGACGCCGTGGCGGAGCGTTACGCGATAGCGCTCACTCCCACGGTACGCGCCCTCATCGACCCGACAGATCCGCACGATCCCATAGCCGCCCAGTATATTCCCTCGCCTGCCGAGCTGATCGATCATCCGGCAGAGCGCCTCGATCCGATCGGCGACCATCCGCATTCCCCTGTCGAGGGTATCGTTCACCGCTATCCTGACCGGGTTCTCCTGAAGCTTGTGCATGTCTGTCCGGTCTATTGCCGCTTCTGCTTCCGGCGCGAAATGGTCGGCCCGCAGGGCGACGGCAACCTTGCGGGTGAGCGCCTGAAAAACGCGCTCGACTATATCGCGGCAAATACGGGCATCTGGGAGGTCATCCTGACGGGCGGTGATCCACTGATCCTGTCTCCACGACGCCTGCGGGAAGTGTCCGAGCGTCTGGTTGCCATGGATCACGTGAGGGTCCTGCGGATCCACACCCGCGTGCCGGCCGTCGATCCCGAGCGCATTACGACCGAGATGGTCGAGGCGCTGACGCTAAGCGGCAAAAGCGTGATCCTTGCGCTGCACGCCAACCATCCCCGTGAACTGACGCCGGAGGTGCGCGCTGCTTGTCGGCGGCTGATCGCCGGCGGCGTCCAGTTGGTCAGCCAGAGCGTGCTCCTCAAGGGTGTGAATGATGACGCCGAGACACTGACATCGCTGATGCGGGCATTCGTCGAGACCGGCATCAAGCCCTACTATCTGCATCACCCCGACATGGCGCCGGGCACCGGCCACTTCCGCCTATCCATCGCCGAAGGGCAGGCTCTCATGCGGGAGCTTCGCACGCGGATATCAGGCGTTTGCATCCCCCACTACATCCTCGACCTGCCCGGCGGGCACGGCAAGGTGGCACTCGGTGAGGACGCGGTCCGCGATCTCGGTGATGGGCGGTACGCTGTGCGCGACCGCAAGGGGCAGGAACATCTCTACCCCTAAGCGCCCGCGCAAGCCGACAGACCATGCAAGATGATCGGTACCGTTTCCGGCCTGTTAAGCTTTCATGCACACCATGGCCCGATTTGTGGCAGCGCATTGACAGACGGGACAATAGCGGTGGTGGATATTTCGGCTTCGAAGACGCGTGATCGAAAAACGCTGTTTCATCTTGTATTGTCTCCGATCGCTTGGCTCTGGCTGACGGTAGCCGCGCTTTTCGTCCTGCTCACACTCCCGCTGGCGGTGCCAATCGGCCCGATGTACTGGGACACTTATATCTATCTGGATGCCGCACAGCGCATCCGAATGGGCCAGATCCCAAGCATCGACTTTTCCACGCCTGTGGGCGCGCTGGGTTACTACCTTTTTACCTGGGGGCTCGACCTCTTCCCGCGGGCGCAGCCGCTTCTTTTGGTCCAATGGTCACAGCTCGCGGTCACCGCACCGCTGATGACGCTGGTGCTGATCGACGCAGACAGGAAAAGCCGCGCCACGGCCTTCCTCCTGCTGATCCCTTTTCTCGTCTTTGCCGCCTTCCCGGCCAATGCCCAGTTCTTCCATTCCTATCCGGGGCTTGATGGCTTCGGCATTTACAACCGGCAGACCTCGCTTCTTCTCTATGTCTTGACCGCAGGCCTCGTTTTCATGCGCGGCGGCCCGCGCTTTGCGCTCTTCTGCGCCCTGGTCATGCTGGCCCTGTTTCTCACCAAGATCACAGGCTTCCTCGTCGGTGGCCTGGTCGGCCTCGGCGCCGTGCTCGCCGGCCGGATTTCACTTGGCAATCTCGTACTTGCCGCGGCCGCCTTTCTGCTTCCACTCGTGATCATCGAACTCGGCACCGGCATGATCTCGGCCTACATCCGGGATATCCTAGACCTGATCGCCATGAACCAGGATGCCTTGCTGCCGCGGTTCCTGACCGTCGCCTCGGGCAAGCTCGACGTCTTGATGCCGGCCGGTCTGCTTCTGCTGGTGATGATCTGGGCGGATCTCAACTATGCATCCGAGCCGAGACGGTTCTTCGACCGATCCTACTGGTGGTTCGGCATCTCCCTGCTCGGCGGAACGATCCTTGAGACCCAGAACACGGGCAGCCAGGAATTCATCTTCATCTGGCCGGTTCTGCTGATGGCCTATGACCGACTGCCGCAAGTGGTCGACCGGACGAAGGTCACCTTCCTCGTGCTGGCCGCCTTCTGCACCGTCCCGACACTCAGCAAGGTCGCACACAAGACGCTGCGATCGGTCGCGGTCGCTCCGACCTATGTCCAGCCCGACGTTCCTCTCCTGCGCAACATGCAGCAGGTGTCGATGCGGCCGGATGTACTGGAGCGGGCAGTCATGCTGGAGAACCATTACGCCACCCAGGGAGCGGCATACATTGACCTGGCAAACCAGGGCCAACTGCCGAGCTGGCAACTCTACAGCGAGCTCGATTATCAGACCTACTGGGTCATTTCCGCAGACATCCTGGTCAAGGCGCTGCTGCAATTCGAGACCGACAACCAGATCCGTCTGGAAAGTCTGATGACCCTCGATTTCGTCAATCCGTTTCCCTGGATCCTCGACCGCGACGCGACCCGCAAGATCCAGATCGGGGCAGACCCTTTCCGCACCGTGAGACAGGTATCAGTCGACGCACTGGAAGCGGTTCGAGCAACCGACGGGGTGCTTCGCCCGAAATGCCCTGTCACGACCGGGCGGCGGATGCTTGAGGAACGTTATGCGGCAGCGCTTGGCGGACGCCAGGTGGTCGCTCTCGACCCTTGCTGGGATCTCCTGCTACGTCCGGGCATGTTGAAGCCCCAATAAAAAGGCCGGGCTCAGGGCCCGGCCGGTAGGCGTTCATGGTCGTGGGGTTCACTTCACCTGAGCGGTGACGAAATCCTTCACGATCCGGATAATCCCGCGCGACATCACCTCGTCCAGCGCCGCGATGAACTGGTCGACATGTTCCCGCTCACAGATCAGCGGCGGCTCGAGCCGGATGACGTTGCGGTTATACTCGGTGAAGGCCACCAGCACGCCGTGATCGCGCAGCAAATGGCTGCCGATGAAGCCCGGCAGGGAGCCCTTCAGCTTGTCGTCGAGCATCGCGATGACGGGACGCAGCACCAGCGGCATGGTCTGCGAGAAGTCGTGGAATTCGAGGCCCACCATCATCCCTTGGCCACGGACTTCCTTGATCAGGCTCGGGTAACGCGCCTGCAGGGTCCGGAGCTGGTCGAGCAGGTAATCGCCGACCTCTGCAGTACGATCGATCAGGCCCTCGTCGTAGAGAACGTTGAGGGCTTCGATTGAGGTGATGCAGGCTTCGCCGATGCCGCCAAAGGTCGCCATGGCGTGGATCATCGCCGTCTTAGGCGTACCATATGCCTTCATGTAAACCTCGCGTCGCGCGATCATCGCAGCCATCGCGGTCTTGCCCCCGCCGAGTGACTTGGCGAGCGCGGTCACGTCAGGGACGACACCGTAATGCTCGAAGGCGTAGAACTTGCCGGTACGGCCGAGACCGCACTGGACCTCGTCGGCAACCCAGAGAACGCCATACTGGTCGCAGAGCTGGCGCAGCTTCTGCCAGAAGGCCGCATCCGCCTGAATGATGCCCCCACCGCCCTGGACGGTTTCGAGCACGATGACACCAATTTCCGGATCGCTGCGGAAGGCGTTCTCGATCGCTTCGATATCGCCGAACGGCACGCGAACCGTATTGTCGACCAGCTTGAACTGGCCGCGATAAAGCGAACCGTCGGTGATCGACAGGACGCCCTTTGTCTTTCCGTGGAAGGAATTCTCGGCATAGACGACCTTCGGCTTCTGCGGGCCGGCAGCCCGCTCGGCCACCTTGATCGCAGCTTCCATGGCTTCCGAACCGGACGAGCCAAGAAAGACCATGTCGAGATCACCGGGCGAGCAGGCCGCCAGATTGTGCGCAAGCGCCGTCGCATATTGCGACATGAAAGCGATCGCGATCTCGTGGCGCTTCTCGTCCTGGAAGGTCTTGCGCGCCTCGATGATGCGCGGATGATTATGGCCGAAGGCAAGCGACCCGAAGCCGCCGAAGAAGTCGAGGATCTTCCGGCCGTTCTGGTCGTAGTAATACATGCCCTCGGCACGCTCGACCTTGATCTTGTGGAAGCCGAGCAGCTTCATGAAATGCAGCTGGCCGGGATTGAGGTGCTGCGTGAAGAGGTCGGTCATCTGTGGAAGGTCAAGCGCCTTGGCCTGATCGACCGACAGAAGGTTCGGCTTTTCGGTTTTCGCGCGGGGCGCCTTCACCGCATCGAGGGTCGGCTGTTCGTTCAATCTGACTGCAGTATTCATCACTGTCTCCTCACGCAGCCTTTGATGCTGCGGCATGGGGTTCAACACGACCTTCAAGCGATTTCCGGTATTCGCTATAGGCGGCGATCAGCATGTCCTCGTCACGATACTGCGGCACCCAGCCGAGTTCGCGTTCGCCCTTGGACACGTCGAGGATGCACATCTCGTCGGCGATCAGATATTGCTCCGGGTCCATCAGCGGCATGTTGATGAGATCGAGGAAATCGAGCGTGCGCTTGACCGCCCAGGCGGGCGTCGGCACCAGGATCGACTTCGAGCCCGCATGCTTGACCAGATCGCCAAGCAGCTTCTTCACCGGCGGCGGGTTGAGCGAACCGAGATTGTAGACCTCGTTCGGTACGCCGGCCTTGTAGGCGGCATGGGCGGCCGAGGCGCAATCGAACACCGAGATGAACTGGTAGGGGTTCTTGCCCGAACCGATCATCGGCACCGGCAGGTTGTTGTCTATCAGCTTGAAGAGCTTGGCGAGAATGCCGAGACGGCCCGGGCCGATGATCAGGCGCGGGCGAAACAGGCTGATATTCATGCCGCGCTTGCGCCAGTCCGCCGCCAGTTCCTCGGTCTTCAGCTTGGAAAGCCCGTATTCGCCGAGCGGCTTGCACGGATGATCCTCCGTCTGCGGCCAGCTATAGGTATGGCCATAGACCATGTCGGTGGTGAAGTGCACCAGCGACTTGGCGCCGGCGGCATCCATCGCCTTGATGATGTTTTCGGTGCCATAAAAATTGACCGGGAAGAAGAAGTCGTGCCGCTTGGCGCGGACCTGGATCGGCGACAGCATCTTGGCGGACAAGTTGTAGACCATGTCGTCGGCGCCGATGCCGAGCTTGCGGATCGAATCCGGATCCGTGACATCCGTCGGGACAAAGCGCGCATCACGGTAATGCGGCAGGTCGCTCTTCACGATATCGGCAACGACGACCTCGTGACCGTCGGCAAGCAGTCTGGGTGCCAGGTAGCGTCCGACGAACCCGTCTCCACCGAAGATGATGTGTCTCATGTTCTAAACCCCGTTTTCTTCTTGGTTTTTTGTCGTGTCAGATTGGTTTGAAGCTCAGGTCTCGACCGCTTTCGCAATCGAGCTGTCTTCCGCTGTTTTGGTGCTGCTACTGCCGCTTTGGGCAATCAGGACGGTGCCGATGCAGATGAAGGCGATGCCGGCAATCTTCAGCGTGCCAAGCTCCTCCTTGAACAGAAGCCAGGCGCAGAGAGCGACGGCGACATAGGCAAGGCTGAGGAAGGGATAGGCGAAGGAAAGGTCGACCTTCGAGAGCACGTAGAGATGCGAAGCCATCGACACCACGAACATGGCAAGGCCGAAGAAGACCCAGGGATTGAACAGGATCTGGAAGATCCGCTGGATCATCGTATCGGCCGAAAAGCTGATCGGACCCAGCGTGATCATGCCGTATTTCAGCATCAGCTGTGCGGCTGCATTGGTCATCACCGTGAACAGGATGAAGGGGATGTATTTCATGATGTCCTCTCGTCGGATGGTCTGTCCGGTCTCGTCATGAGTGCGATGGATTCAGTACAGCGCGTTGCCAGAAGTTCGATGAGAACCCCGGATCGCGCCACGTCTCGAGTTCCGACCAGCTGGGAAAGCCGGCCTTGAAGGTGGCCGTGCTCATCCGCTGGTCCTTGTAGGGATTGACGCGACCGCCGGCCTTGATCGTGAGGCGGTCGAGTGTCTCAAGAAGCGCAAGGGTTGGCGCGCCGCGGTTGGGAAAATCCATGGTCAGGGTGTAGCCCGGTCGCGGGAAAGACAGGAGACCGGGAGAACCGATATCGCCGAAACGCTTCAACACCGTCAGGAAGGAGGCGTGAGCAGCATCCCGGCTCGCCTGGAGCAGCAGCGGGATCGTCTGCCGTGCGGCTTCGAACGGAATGACGCTCTGGTGCTGGAAAAGGCCACGCGGACCGTAGAGCCTGTTCCAGTGACCGACGCCATCGAGCGGATAAAAGAAGCTTCCGTAGCTCGCCCGGTGCACGCCGTGTTTGCGGCTCTTCGCCGTAAAATAGGCTGCGTTGAAAGCCGAAAGGCTGAGGCGGTTGAGGGCCGAGAAGGGGAGATCGAAGGGAACAGCCAAACGGCTGGCCCGCGTCGCGACCTCCCGCTTGCCATTGTCGGAATGATTGCCGGTAATCAGCACGCCGCGCCCGGCGGAACGACCCGCAGCCAGCTGGTCGACCCAGGCCACCGCATATTCGTTGATCCGGTCGGCCTCTTCGGCCCGATCGAAGTAGTCGCCAAGATTGGCGAAGGCGACGACCTCTTCGTCAATATCAAGCGAAGACACGCGCATCAGCTTGAGCCGTGCGCGGGTGATGATCCCGGTCAGTCCCATGCCGCCGATCGTCGCGGCAAACAGAGCTGCATTGCTCGTCGCCGAACAGTGATGGGTTTCGCCATCGGAACGCAGAAGTTCGAAGCTTGCCACATGGCAGCCGAAAGTGCCGCGCAGATGGTGGTTCTTGCCGTGGACATCGTTGGCAATGGCCCCGCCGAGCGTCACATGGCGTGTTCCTGGCGTCACCGGCAGGAAGAAGCCATGCGGTGCCACCAGAGCGATGATGTCTTCCAGCGTTACGCCAGCGGCGGCGTCGAGGAGACCGCTTTCGGGGTCGAGCGACATATCGGCAGAGGGGGCACGCATCGGCACCAGCGCGCCGCCGTCATTGTGGCAGCTGTCCCCATAGGACCGACCATTGCCGAACGGCAGAAGCGACAAACCAGCGCCATCAGCCGGGCCCCGCAGTCTTGCGAGGGCGTCGGCCACCGGTAGCGCCATGCGCTGCCGCCGATCAACCCGTCCGAAGCTGTCGAAAGCGCCCAACATCACACCATCCCGGCGACGATGAGGAGTGCCGCACCGATCGCAATAAAGATCTGGCTGCGCCAGTCCGAGGCGATGAAGACGACCGGATCTTCGTTCATTTCCCGGCGATGGGCGAGAACCCAGACGCGCATGTTGATGTAGAGCACGATCGGCACCAGCGGCCAGATCAGCCAGGGCTCGGAATAGAGGTTCCCGACGACGTCGCTGTTGATGTAGAGCGCCAGAACAAGGACGGCGGTGAAACCGGAAGACACGCCGCTCTGACCGACGATGCCGATATCCTCCGGCCGATATCCGCGGCCGGCGATCCGTGACTGCTCCGGGGCTCCGGAATGCTGCAATTCGACATAGCGCTTTAGGAATGCGAGCGAGAGGAAGAAGAACAACGCAAAGGCCATCAGCCAGAAGGACATTGGGATGTCCGCCGCCAGCTTGCCGCCGAGGAGGCGCAGCGTGTAGAGGCCGGCCAGGCAAATGACGTCGAGCAGCAGCATCCGCTTGATCGCCAGCGAATAAGCCGTGGTGGTAACGATATAAACAGCGATAATCGCGGCAAACATCGGCGGCAGAAAGAAGCAGATCGCCGCAGCAATCGCCAGAAGAGCCGCAGAACACATGAGGCCAAAGGGGATAGACAGCGCACCGCTGGCAAAGGGCCGATGCCGTTTGCGCGGGTGGACGCGATCGAGCGGCAGATCGATGATGTCGTTGATGATGTAGATCGCCGAGGCCGACGCCGAAAACGCGATAAAGGCCAGCGTCGCCGAAAACATCGTTTCGGCAATCAGGAAATCATGGGCCAGCACCGGCGGAGCGAACACCAGAAGGTTTTTCAGCCACTGATGCACCCGCAACATCTTGAGATATGTCTTGAAATGGGTGCGGGGCGCGTCGAAACGCATGGTGTCATGCGCCTGCTGGAAGCGCGAGGCCGCCCGGTCGGGCGCAACGACGACGGTGTTGCGTGCGCGGTCGAAGATCGCAAGGTCAGCGCGATCATTGCCCGCATAGTCGAACCCGTATTCTCCGTATTCGTCGACCAGCGCCGAGGCTTTCGCCTTGCTGGCGAGATTGATCCCGTCGCGTGTGGCAAACACCTTGGAGAATATGCCGAGATGGGTGGCAACAGCCTGCGCCAGGGGCTCCGCCGCTGCGGTCGCGAGAACAATGGTGCGGCCTGAAGCGCGTTCCGCCCTGAGATAGTCGAGGAAATCCTGACGATATGGCAGCCGCGATGCGTCGAGCGTGACCCGTCGAGCCAGCTCAAGCTTGAGGCGCGCCTTGCCAGCCAGCGCCCAGATCGGAAGCAGAAAGACGATGAGCGGGTTGGTCTTGAGGGCGAGAAAGATCGTCTCCCAAAGAAGATCCGTCGCAATCAGCGTTCCATCCAGATCGACCGCAAGCGGCAGATCCCGGCTCTCTTGTAATCTGGCGTCCATTCTCGCTGCACTCCCAGAACGCAATACCAATCAAAGATGCATGGCAGCAGGACCAACCCGGCATGCAAACAACTGAAACAAGGGAAGCAATGCGCCGTGCTTCCGATCACTTGATGCGCCTTTACCTCGCAAGGCTGGCCACCCGTGACATGTCTGAACAACTTACGCGATCGAGAGGGACGTCTGCCTTCAAAAGGCAAAGCCCCGTCACGAACCTGTGAAACGTTAGGTGTCGAGGCATGAATTCGGAGTTAATGGGGTACTGAAGTGGCCAGGTTTAAAGGAATGTTCACGCCCCTAACTGAGAATAAGGTTTAAGAATTGCATCTCGAAAAAGTATCGTGTCTCGCATAGGTGGCGATTTGTCCTTGCATCTGGTCTTCGTCACGTCGCTCGTTGCACAAGCCAATCCTTCAACAGGTTATGAACTTGCCAATGCAGCCCTGCTGGAAGGCTTGGCACGGGCAGGCGTGCGCACCACGGTCATCGGCTGCGCCTGGCCAGGACAGGCCCTCGCTCCGGATGCAGAGGCCGCTCTGGGCGAGGTGGAAGTGCGAACCGAAAAGGCTGGCCCCTGGCTCAAGATCAAATGGCTACTCATGTCCCTTGCGACGGGACTGCCGATGTCGAGCGCCAAGCTGCGTGTGATACGAAAAGAGGCTGTGCGAAGCGCAATCACGGCCGCTGGCCCGTTCGACGGCTATGTCTTGAACGGCGTCGCCCTCGCGGGAGCCTTTCCGGATCTCTTCACCGACAAGCCATCGATCTTTGTCGCTCACAATGTCGAGCATCGCTCGTCGGCCGAGAACGCCCGCAATGCCGGCTCCTTGATCAAGCGCGTTCTGTTCGCCCGTGATGCGACACTTCTGAAGACACTTGAGCACAGGCTCCGGGACCGGTCGACCAGCGTCGTGACCTTCGCTGCCGAGGACGCGGTGGATCTCGGCGTTCCGCCGGAGCGCTCCGTATTCCTCCCCTTAAGTATTCAGAGATCGACGCGGCTCCCGGAGACGAGAAAACTGGCGCATGATCTTGCCCTCTTGGGCACCTGGACATGGCATCCCAATCGGATCGGGCTGGAATGGTTCTTGAACGAGGTGACGCCCAGGCTGCTCGACGATGTGCGCATCAGGGTCGCTGGCAGCACCCCGGCCGATCTTGCTTCTGCCTGGCCCGATGTCGACTTCGTCGGAAGGGTGGAACGCGCGACAGATTTCGTCGCTGAAAGCGCCGTGATCCCGCTGATCAGTCGGGCCGGCACGGGCGTGCAGTTGAAGACGATTGAAACCTTCTCGCTCGGCCTGCCAAGCGTGGCGACGACAAGCTCGGTCCGCGGCATTGCGGCGATCCCCGACAATTGCACCATTGCTGACGATCCCGAGAGTTTCGCTGCAGCGCTCAACGACAAGATCCGTCGGGCGCGGGCGGGCAACCTTCAGCGGCTCGATGGCCGGGTCTTTGCCGAAACACAGGCCCAGCTGATGGATGCCGGCATCAGGCAGATGCTCGACATGCTGACCGGGGCCACATCAGGCGCAAAGGAAGCTCTGTCATGAAGACAGCCATTGTCACCGCGAGCTATCACGCGGACTTCGAACGGTTCCGTTTGCTCTGCGAGACGCTGGACACGCATGTCACGGGATACACGAAACATTATGTGCTCGTCGAAGACCGCGATGTTCCGCTGTTCCGGCAACTGCAATCGCCGCGCAGGGTGATCATCGGAGAGAAGGACCTCTTGCCATCCTGGCTGAAGGTCTTTCCCGATCCGCTGACCATGGGCCGACGTCGCATCTGGCTATCGTTCAAGACTAAGCCGCTTCGCGGCTGGCATGTTCAGCAGTTTCGCCGGATAGCCATCGCCGACCTGGTCGAGGACGATGCGTTTCTCTATCTGGATTCCGATGTCGCATTCCTTCGGCCCTATGATTGCAGCCAGCTCTGGCGCGACGAAGCGCTGCGCCTGCTGGTCAGGCCCGGCGCCTTGACGGCAGACTCCATGGACGAACATCGACGCTGGTCCGCCAATGCCGGGAAGTTGTTCGGTCTGCCCGAAACGCAGCGCTCCACGAGCGACTATGTCGGCACGATGATCGCCTGGAAACGAAGCAGCATCAGGGACATGTGTGCGCGGATCGAGAGCGTCACGGGCGAGCACTGGATCGCGGCGATGGGCAAGCAGCGCTGTTTTTCGGAATGCATGATGTATGGCCGCTTCGTGGATGACGTCGAGCACGGCGCGGGTCATTTCCACGACCAGACGGAGCTTTGCAAGGTCTTCTGGCTGGCTCCACCGCCCACGGAGGACGAATTCCGTGCCTTCGTGGCGGACATGGCACCTGAACAGGTGGCGCTCGGCATGCAGTCATTCCTGGGTCTTGAACCCGCAGAAATCCGACGCATCCTCGGCCTTTGACCACGATTGGTGAGCTTCGTGGCGAGAACCGTCAGACTCGTTTTGCCGGCAGCCTGAGGCTCGAATAGGTAAAGATGGCCGAGATCACATAGAGACCGGCAAAGACGCCATTCAAGGCAACAATCCAGTCCTGTTCGTCATGTGCGAAACTGTTGAGCAGGAGCGCGATTAGCCCTGCCTTGCTCAGTGTCAGAAGTGCAAGACACAGCGTGCGCAGCCAGCTTTGCCCACGGGCATACATCAGTTCCCCCTGGTACTCCGCGAGATTGCGAAACCCCGGAACGAGGAGAACAAGCGGCAGCAACTCGGCAACTGGTGCCACGTTGCGGCCGAGCGCATTCGGATAGAGGTGCAGGAGGAAGGCGAGTGTTGCGAGGCCGGCAACGGAGACGAACATCAACCCTGCTTCGATGAGTACCCTGACCTTGAGTGACCTCAACATGTCAGGGCTCTGCATCAGTTTCTGCACCAGGATCGTGTTGAAGGAGCGGATCGGCAGCGCAGTCAGGTCGACGACCCGCATGATGATCGCATAGACACCGGCAACGGCCGGCCCACCGATCCCGAGCACCATCAGCTTGTCGAGCTCCGACTGCAGGTAGAACAGCAGTTCAGCACCCGCGACGGCGAGAGAATCCTGCACCCGCCGAAGATAGAGCCGCATATCGAACCGCAGCCGAACGCGGGGGTAGAAGCAGAGGGCAACGACCAGCGATACGGCATTCGCGCCCATGTACCACCATGCCCAATGCTCGAGGTCCTGGACCGAGGCCTGGCTCCAGAAGAGGCCAGCGGCCGCCGCGCGTGCAGCAGTTCCAAAGATCACCAGGAGAGCAGCGAGCCCGAAACGCTTGAGCCCATTGTTGACGATGATGACGATCTCGGCAGACCGCCAGAGCAAAATCTCGGCGATGATCACCAGGGAAAAGGTGAGCAGACCGACATCGTCGGAAAAGAACAGGAGATAGATCAGCAGCGCTGAGATGATGACGAGCGGCAGGGAGAGAAGAGAAGCGAGCAGATAGCCAACCGTGTAGACGCCGAGTAGCCGCGGCTTGACGACCGCAATGCGATAAAGCGGTGAGCTGAAACCGAGCGCCAGCAGCCGGGAGAGAACGAGCCCGGCGCCCGACGCCGTGGCGAAGATGCCGTAGTCCGCAAGCGGCAGTGTGTTGGCCAGCACGACGAAGTAGGCGAGAGACACGACCAGTCGCCCCGCAGATCCCGATATCACCGAGAAATAGGAGTGTAGGAGCTGCCGGTTTGCAGAAAAGTGCCGAAGGATCGCGTTCACGTGGTGTCCAGAGTTGCTGAAGGCGCAGGTCGCATTTCGGACGGCGTCGACACCTGCAGAAGCTACGTCCGAAACGGTTAATTTTCCGATCTTTTAACCATTTGTTTTTGATAAAAAATTAAATTCGCGCCACGCGAACCATTTCCCGAAGCAAGGGCTGACATGTATCTGCGCGATGATCGCACCAGTCACGGAGGCAAAGAGCCCGGCGCCGCAGGCGCAGAGCGCCTATCCGGACACTCCGCAGACACCCGTGTCGGGCGACCTTCCCTGCGGGACATGCTGGAACGCCACGACGACCACCTCGATTTTCTGCGGGCACGCGTATCCATGCTCGAGGGCCAGGTGAATAGCATGGAGGTCGGAGAATCCAGCCCCCCTGCTCCCGCCCCCGTTGTCGTGCCGATCCAGGAGCCTTCGCCTGAAATCTCCACGGACAGTCGTCAGGATGGAAATCGAGACGGCCATGACGTCCGGCGGGATCAGGCGGAATGGAAGCCTCTGATCGATCCCCTCATCGTCATCGACATTCTCAAACGGTCCCATCGCATTCTGATTGCCTCGACGGTGATCGGCGGCCTCTTTGGTGCCGCCTATGCCATGACCCTGCCGAAACTCTGGGTCGCCAGCAGTGACATCCTCGTCGACCCCAGGCAGATCCGCACCGTCGGCGACCAGTTGACCACCGATCAATTGCCCACCGATGCCTCGCTCGCCGTGGTCGAAAGTCAGGCGCGCATCGTCAAGTCGAACAGTGTTCTGTTGAAAGTCATCGAGCAGGCCGATCTCAAGCAGGACCCGGAATTCAACGGCACCCTCCGCCCCTCGGGCCTGAGCGCACTCTGGTCGCCAGCGTCCCAGAGCGACGCCCAGAATGTCGAGTCACGGGTCTTGAACCACCTCCACGAGGTGATCAATGTGAACCGAGATCAGAAGACATTCATCTTTTCGATCTCTGCAGAAACGCGGGATCCGGAGAAGTCCGCGCGTCTGGCCAACATCGTCAGCGACGTCTTCCAGCGCGAACTGGCCTCGATGCAATCCGAAGCTGTTCGCCGCACATCGGACGAACTGTCGAGCCGCCTTACCGACCTGCGCATGAAGCTCGAAGAGGCGGAAAAGGCCGCCGAGAGCTTCCGCAACTCGAATGACCTCGTGAATGTCGACGGCAAACTGATCGTGGACAACGATCTGAAACTGCTGAATGAAAGACTGAGTTCGCTGCGCGTCGAAACCGCCGGCCTGCGCGCCAAGATTACCAGCATCGCGAAGATGGCAGCCTCCAGCGGCGGTGAACTGGCGCTCCCCGAAGACGTGAGTTCCGACACGATCGCGGTCCTGCGCACGCGTTATGCCGATCTGCGCAAGGAACTCGAATCGATCGCGGCCCGCTATGGACCGCAACACCCGAGATATATCGAGGCACAATCGCAGGCCAGTGGGATGCTCAACCAGATCCGTGAGGAACTCAGCCGCATCCGCAGCGCCCTCCAGGTCGAGCTGGATCGCTCCCTCCAGCAGGAAGTGGCACTCACCAGCCGCCTCCGCGAACTCAAGGACACCCAGGCATCGAACAATGATAGCCTCGTCACATTGCGCGAACTCGAGCGCGAGGCGGCGGCACGCCGTTCGGTCTACGAATCTTTCCTGCTCAGAACCCGCGAAACCGGGGAACAGGAGGCCATTACGCTCGCCAATATTCAGGTCCTGTCGGAGGCCCGCCCACCGCTGGATCCGGTCGGTCCCTCTCGCAAGGTGATCGCCCTTGGCGGCCTGATCGCTGGATTTGGCATCGGCGTTCTGCTCGCCCTTGGCCTCAATTTGACACGCTTGTGGAAACGCCGCGAAGACGCGCAGGCCTGAACGAAAGGCAGCTCAGGCAAGCCTTCGTGAGATGGACACTCTCGCCACGAGCCTGAGGCCGATCACCCCGAAGAAGCAGAGCATCCAGACCGGGTCCATGCGACGGAAGAAGAAGCTCTCCATCATCGCATTCAGCGTCGTGAAGAAGACGATCATCATGAAGAAGTCCGCGAGCAACCTGTTCTCCCGGACCGGCCTGCAGCGCATGTAGTCGATCAGCGGAAGCAGGATCAGGACCGCCAGCGCGACGATCAGCGCCGGCATCCCCATGGAGATCGCGATATCGAGATAGCCGTTATGGGCATGCACGATGCCGCGCACATCCCAGTCGAGATAATAGGGATTGGCGGCATAGCGGACCAGATCTGTACTCCAGAAACTCTCATAGCCGAAGCCCGTGAGCGGGCGATCGGCCAGTGCATCGAGCCCGAACTTCCAGATGGAGACACGTCCGGTAAATGTCGGGTCGATCCCGAGCCAGAGAATAAACTGGTGGATCGGTTCGATCAGCACGGAACCGAAGGTCAGGAGAGCAAAGGCAAGCTGGCAGCAGAAGACCGCGATCGGTGTCAGCACGCGAAGCCCGATCGCACTCGGTAGGAGGACAAGGAGAGCGGCAACGGGCACCAGTCCAAGCGTGGTCTTGGAGCCCGTCTGGCTGACAAAGATCAGGGCCGACACCGCGATCACCACGCCGGACCAGCGGTCGCCGCGTCGCCAGAGATAGATGGCCGCAAAGACGAATGCCGCCATGACCGGCCCGGCGATATTTTTGTGCGTGAAGACCCCGCGCCAGAGATAGGAATTCTGAGGCTCCAGCGCGTCGAAGCCATGGGTTGCCAGAGACGGGACCAAGGGGAGCCCGGCATAGCAGATGAAGATCAGGATGCCTGCGACCACGCTCAACATGCGGGCATAGCCATCTCCATCCTGCGGCAGCGCCAGCACGGTCACGATGGTCATCATCACGATCAGGGTGAGAATGATGCCGCGCAAGGTCCCACTCGGATCTGGAGCGGTGAATCCGGACAGCACAAGAAAACCGATCATCAGCAACCAGGCCGGACCGATCAGGGACGGCAGCCTGCGCAGATCGGCCAGCGTCAGCAGCGAGCCGAGCGCAATGAGGCCAAGCATGCCAAAACCCAGCTGATTAACCAGATTGCCGCCTTCTTCCACGCCTTCATGAACCGGCGAGAAAGGCTGGAACGAGATCAGCATGATCGTAAACAGCAGGATGCTCACGACGACGGCCGCCCGGCGCAGCATCTGCGCGGGATAGGCAGGCCTCCGCCCCGCGACGTCGCGGTCAGCGCCCGTCCGTATGTCGATACTGTTCATCGGCATATCCGAAATGTGCGAGCGTCCGACCAAGGCCGACATGGACGTAATAGAGGCTGTTCTGCAGCGATCCGAGGCGGCGGGCGGCCATGATCGCCTTCAGCGGCGAGAGGGTCAGCAGGGCGACACTCTTCAGGAAGACCCGGACAGCCCCCAAGGGCTCGCTGGCGCGCCGTCCTTTTTCGACCAGGCTGGAGATGACACCATCGCGAATTCCGCGCGCGCGCAGCCACGATCGTTCAAGACGGTTTGCAGGCACGGTCTCGAGGACCGGCGCCTCGTGACACCAGGCAGTTTTGAAACCTTTGCGCACAGACTGATCAATGAAGTTCGCATCCCCGCCACCGGTGAAGTTGAACCTCTGGTCGAGAAACGGATAGGTATTTGCCTCAAGCAGAACGCGGGAGACCAGGAGATTGCCGGAGGAATAGAGGAGCGGGACAAGCCCAGTCGTCTGATAAGGCGGCGTGAATACCGGATGCCGGGGCACATCGCCGGTTTCAGTCGTCGGGAAGACCGGCACTTGCGGGCCACCGACCAGATCGGCACCAAACATTTCCTTGGTGCGGCTCATGGCCTCGATCCAGTCCGGATCGGCAATCTCGTCATCATCGATAACAAGCAGATGGCTCATGTTGGGGAAGTGCTGAAGCGCCGTCAGCCAGGCGGCATTATAGGCATTACAATTTCCCCTGAGCGTCTCGACAATCAGGATGCCGTTGATCTGCCCCGTTTCGAACAGGGGCCAGGCCGCCACCACACCCTCGCGGTGATCACTGTCATTGTCGACCAGCACGACGGCATAGCGCCGGTTTGTCCTTTGGGCCGCCAGACTTTCAAGCGTCTTGAGAAGGTGCACTGGTCGACGAAAGGTCGGTACCGTCACGACAACCGTGACGGCGTCATGCGCCAGATCAGGCGTCTGCGTGACCAGCTCGATGTGATCCGGTAAGGCCAATCGGGAGCTCTTTCGAATGTGCGGAACTTCGCCGAGCAAATACCAAAACTGTTGATACCAGCTTAACCTCTGCGCCGTTTCACACGGCTGGCGGTCTCAGGGACGTTCAAGGCCCGGGCAACCTTCCGCTGCACCAACGAAATCGTTGAGCACGGGTGCGAGACCACGGAGCTGGGGTCGATCGCCGTTCTTGGTCGGCTGGATGTTGAGCTCTTCGGTTTCGGGCCACCAGTCACCAGCCGCCCAATAGGTCCAGCCGATCCACGATGCCTTGTCCTCATCGAGCAGCTTCACCACCTCCGTCAACACCGCCGTGCATTCCGGCGTTCCCGGAACACCGAACTCGCCGAGGAAGGCTCGCTGACCGGTTTCCTTCAGCCATTCGCCGACCTCGCGGATCGCATCGACGGCATCAGCTGCGCGGCTGCAGTTGTTCAAGGTGCCAGAAAAGTCGTCGTCGAAATACTGGTGAATCTCGAAGGCATAGTTATTCGCCGGGTCCTTGATGCTCAAAAGCACCTCGGCATTCGCCCCGCCATACCAGTCGCCGAACCAGCTATGCGCACCCGTCCAGGACGTACCCGGAACCAGGATCAGGTTGTCTGCGCCAACGTCGCGAATGCCCGCGATCGCTTCGTTGGCGACATCGCGCCAATCCGTCGACGAGATGTCGAAGGGCTCGTTCATCAGGCCGAAGACCACATGGCGGTCTCCCTCGAACTCCTTGGCCAGCCGCTCCCAGAAATCGACGAAGGCCGAGACCGGAACCTCCTCGGTTCCGATCAGCTTTTCGAAATAGCGCGCATAGTTATGCGGATCGAGGATCACGGTCTGATTGAAGGATCCGATCGTCGCGACGGTTTCCTTGAGACGGCTCAGCTCCGCAGGGTCGAAGTCGCTGTTCAGCTTCGGCTGCAGGCGCTCCCAAAGGAACGGGAGCCGCACGGTATTGAAACCCTTGCCCGCGAAGTAGGTGATCGTCTCCAACGAGGGATAGATGTAGCCTTCGCCGAACACGCCCTGCAGATTGCCGAATTCCGCCCCCGCGAGGTTTATTCCACGAAAGCAAGCACTGCTTGTGGCAGCAAACGAATTGATGGGCATTGCAATGGCGACAGCAGCGGAAATCAGGCCGAGCATCAAATTCCGTTTCATCGTTTTCAATCCTGTCTTGGCCTGAATATCGCGGACGTTCTAGCCGGTCACCGGCGTAATGTCATTCTGGTTCTGCCAGCAGTATTCATGCGTGTGGTCTACACCGCGCCTCAAATCACACTTTGAGGAGCGGCACCGGGAAGGCATTCCCGATCCTTCACGCGCAAGTCACCGCGAACGGCGCTTACAGGCCGGAATATTCCACCCCCATCAAGAGACGAACGGCGAAGATGCGCCCTGGAAAGACGCAATGGGAACGGGGTTTTGCATTTCCTGCCCTAATCTCTGGCCATCGCAAAGGAGCGGAAACCACAGGCGCGCGTGCCGACTTCCTTTGAAAGACGATGAGGATCAGCAACACGGCACGCTTCCGATCGTGTCGGACATGCGATAGAGACACGGCGCCTGCGCCATGCCGAGGAGATGAGAGAACCGATGACGAGCTATGTATTGACCGTATCCTGCCAGTCGACCCGCGGCATTGTCGCGGCGATTTCGGGTTATCTCGCCGAGCAGGGCTGCAACATCGTCGACAGCTCTCAGTTCGACGACCTCCACACCGGCCAGTTCTTCATGCGCGTCTCCTTCATCTCGGAGGAAGGCGCCAATGAAGCCAAGCTCGAAAAGGGTTTTCTGCCCGTCGCCGAAAAATTCGGCATGAACTGGAACCTGCATGACGCCGCCAAGCGCATGAAGGTCCTCCTGATGGTCTCGCGCTTCGGCCACTGCCTGAAC
Source organism: Rhizobium sp. AAP116 (assembly GCF_001295785.1). Lineage (NCBI taxonomy): Bacteria > Pseudomonadati > Pseudomonadota > Alphaproteobacteria > Hyphomicrobiales > Rhizobiaceae > Rhizobium > Rhizobium sp. AAP116. The sequence goes on along the minus strand of NZ_LJIB01000005.1, from coordinate 87,145 downwards.
GACCTTCTCTATCGCTGGAAGATCGGCGCGCTGCCGATCGAGATCGTTGGCGTCGTCTCCAACCACTTCGACTACCAGAAGGTCGTCGTGAACCACGACATTCCCTTCCACCACATCAAGGTGACCAAGGAGAACAAGCCGGAAGCCGAAGCCCGGATCATGGATCTGGTCGAGCAGACTGGCACCGAACTGATTGTGCTCGCCCGCTACATGCAGGTCCTCTCCGACGACATGTGCAAGAAGATGTCGGGCAAGATCATCAACATCCACCATTCCTTCCTGCCGAGCTTCAAGGGCGCAAACCCCTACAAGCAGGCCTTCGAACGCGGTGTGAAGCTGATCGGTGCCACGGCCCATTACGTCACCGCCGATCTCGACGAAGGTCCGATCATCGAGCAGGACGTCGCCCGTATCACCCATGCCCAGTCGGCAGACGATTACGTCTCGATCGGCCGCGACGTCGAAAGCCAGGTCCTGGCGCGTGCCATCCACGCCCATATCCACCACCGGACCTTCATCAACGGCAACCGGACGGTCGTCTTCCCGGCGAGCCCGGGCTCCTATGCCTCCGAGCGCATGGGCTGAGCATGAAAAGGGCGTCGGAAACGACGCCCTTCGTCTTTTGCTGCCATGGCTCTGCGGGATAGACGCGACACAAGGCTCTGCTAATCTCCCGGCATGATTCCCGTGGGAGGAAACGTATGGCCGACTCGGCTCTGCTCCAGCGCACCGAACTGCCGCGCCCGAACGTCACGTTGGCCGATGCCAGGGTCATTTTCAACGAATTCTATGGCTTCAGCGGGACGATCCGGGAACTCGGTAGCCAGCAGGACCGCAATTTCCTGATCGACACCGGCGAAGAGCGACTCGTTCTCAAGGTCACACGGGCGGAATATCCCCAGCCGGAACTGGATGCCCAGAACAGGGCCATGGAGCACCTGCGCAATCTCGATCTCGGCCTGCGCATACCCGAACCGATCCCGGCCCTGACGGGGGAATACATCCCCCAGATCGAAGTTGGCGGGCACTACTACTGGGTCAGGCTCTTGTCCTATCTGGATGGCGAGCCCCTGACGCGCCAGAAATATCTTGCTCCCGAGGTTGTCGCCTCGTTCGGTGACGTGGTCGCCCGGATTGCAGGCGGGCTCAAGGACTTCCGTCACAGCGGGCTGGAACGGGAACTGCAGTGGGATCTCCGCCGCGCAGGCCCGGTTGCTTTGCATCTCCTGAAATCAGTCGCGGACCAGAAACAGCGGGACCGGATTGCCAAGGCGATGATCATGGCGGTGAAGCGCCTGCAGCCACTGGCCTCGGAACTCCGCATTCAACCCATTCATCATGACATTACCGACGACAACGTGGTGGCCACACCGAACACAACCGGCCGTCTGATGCCCGATGGCGTCATCGACTTCGGTGATGTTCTCTATGGATGGCTGGTGGCCGACCTCGCAGTAACCTGCGCCGCACTCCTGCACCACGCCGATGGAGACCCTTGCTTCATCCTGCCGGCCGTCAAGGCCTTCCACGCACGCTATCCACTCAACGAGGCGGAGTTGAAGGCGCTCTGGCCGCTGATCATCGCCCGCGCCGGGGTGCTGGTCGCCAGCAGCGAGCAGCAGCTGTCGATCGACCCTGACAACGACTATGTGCTTGGCAATATCGAGCACGAGCGGACCATTTTCGAGGTGGCGACCTCGGTGCCCTACCCGCTGATGGAAGCGGCCATCCTGGACGCCGCCGGCATGCTTCCGGACGAACCGGAGCTGACGAAGTCGCATCCACTTCTTCCCTCGCTCGCACCCGCAGACTTCCGCCTGACAGACCTCTCGGTGACGAGCCATGACCTGCCGCGCGACACCTGGAGCGACCAGGAGATCGACTGGAAGCTTCTGGCCCGAGCGGCCATGGAGACAGGCGTTGCGTCGACCCGCTATGGCGAATTCCGCCTATCCTACACCAAGCCTCTGTCCCAGACGCCGCCGGCAACCTTCGCACTGCATATCGATGTCTGCCTGCCAGGAGCGACCGAAGCCTTCGCTCCCTTCGACGGAACCATTATACTCGACGGCCACCACCTGATCCTGTCATCGCCTGAGCTGTCGCTTCATCTGGATGGCATCGACTGCAGCCTCGAAGAGGGCACGACCGTAAAGGCGGGTGACGCAATCGGTGCGGTGGCCGGCGCAGCCGGTGGCGTCGGCGGCTTGCGCATCCAGCTTTGCCGCGATCCGGATCTCGTCCCGCCACTCTTTGCCAAGCCGCAGCAAAGCGCAGTCTGGCGCCGCATATGTCCCTCGCCTTCGACGCTGCTCGGCGTCGGCGTTGATGCACCGGCACCGGAGAGTCATGCGCTTCTGGAACGCCGCAAGAACAGCTTCGCCAAGCCGCAGAAGAACTACTATGCCGACCCACCACAGATCGAACGGGGCTGGCGAGAGCATCTCTTCGACGTGAACGGCCGCGCCTATCTCGACATGGTCAACAATGTCACGATCCTCGGCCACGGCAATACACGTTTGGCCGAGGCGGTCGGCAGACAATGGGCCATGCTCAACACGAACTCGCGCTTTCACTACGCCGCCGTCGCCGAATTCTCGGATCGCCTCGCCTCACTCGCGCCAGAGGGGCTAGACACGGTCTTCCTCGTGAATTCGGGCTCCGAAGCCGTGGACCTTGCGCTGCGGCTCGCCTGGGCCCATAGCGGCCACCGTCACATCCTGAGCCTCCTGGAGGCCTATCACGGCTGGACAGTCGCAAGCGACGCGGTCTCGACATCGCTCGCCGACAATCCGCGCGCCCTGGAAACGCGTCCGGACTGGGTGCACCCGGTGCTCTCCCCCAACACCTACCGCGGCAAATACCGCGGTGACGGTTCGACAGATGGTTATGTCCAAGCCGTGATCGAGAAGATCGCCGAGATCGAAAATGCGGGCGGTCAACTGGGCGGCTTCATCGCAGAGAGCGTGTATGGCAATGCCGGTGGCATTCCGCTCCCGCCGGGTTATCTCCGGGACGTCTATGCACTCGTTCGCGAGCGTGGAGGTCTCTGCGTCGCCGATGAAGTTCAGGTCGGATACGGCCGCCTCGGTCATCATTTCTGGGGCTTCGAACAGCAGGGCGTCGTCCCGGACATCATCACGGTCGCCAAGGGCATGGGCAACGGCCAGCCGCTCGGCGCCGTGATCACCAGGCGCGAGATCGCCGACAGCCTCGAAAAAGAGGGCTATTTCTTCTCATCCTCCGGCGGCAGCCCCGTGAGCTGTGTCGTCGGGATGACCGTTCTCGACATCATGCGGGACGAAAAACTGCAGCAAAATGCCCGAGACACCGGTGACCATCTGAAAGCACGGCTTGAAGCTCTGGGTCAGCGTTTCCCGATCGTCGGCGCCGTCCACGGAATGGGCCTCTATCTCGGGCTGGAATTCGTGCGTGATCGCGAGACGCTGGAACCTGCAACGGAAGAGACTGCAGCCATCTGCGACCGCCTGCTAGAACTGGGCGTCATCATGCAACCAACGGGCGATCATCTTAACGTTTTGAAAATAAAGCCGCCGCTCTGCCTTGGCAAAGATAGCGCCGATTTCTTCGCGGACATGCTGGAAAAGGTGCTTTCCGATGGCTGGTGATGACGGACGCAGTCACTACTATCCTCCTAATTCCGCGCTCCGAAACACGATCGTTGCGTAAAGGAAACGCAAAGCCCAAATCTGGGTAAACTAAATGGCAGCTTCACAGCGTTTTGGAGAGTGGTCTATCTTCGGACAGAACATACAGCCGAAGGAATATTCATGCCCACCATACCGGAGCAAATCGCCAGCGATCTTTTGATCTGGGCCGTCGCTCTGTTCGTCATCAAGCATCTCCTAGCCGATTTTCTGCTTCAGACCGGTTGGATGGCAACAGGCAAGGAGCGGCTTAAGGGGTGGATAGCTCCCTTGTTCGCGCATGTTGCCGTCCATGCCTTGGGAACGCTGTTGATCTGCCTCACGATGGCACCGCAACTCGCCTGGCTTGCGGTTATCGATCTTGCCGTTCACGGACTGATCGATCGGAGCAAGGCGCTGGTCCAGCAGCGTTACCACTTCAAGGTGGACCAGGCCGCTTATTGGTGGCTTTTCGGCACCGACCAGACCCTGCACCATCTCACCCATCTCGCCTTCGCCGTCTGGATTGCGGCTGCGGCGAGTTCACTGTGACCAGAAGCTGCTAGCGCTGCGCAAGTTCCTTGACGATCCACTCCCGGAAAGCGACGAGTGGCGGATAGGCCGCCCTCTCCCGCGGGAAGGCGAGATAATATCGTTGCGCGCTCTGCATCGGGCGATCGACTGCGGCCACCAACTCGCCCCGTGCGAGCTCGTCCTGGATGAGGAAGGTCGGAAGCAGCGCCACGCCGAGACCGCCGATCGCCGCCTGCGATGCAGTGGCGAACTGGTCGAAGAGCATTCCATGCAGGTTCTCGAACACGACACCGGTTTCCGTGAACCAACGTTCCCATGCATCCGGCCGGGTCGTGAGATGCAGCAAAGGCACGTGCAGAAGATCGGATGGCGCTTGGATCGCATGCGCCTGTTTGAAGTCCGGGCTGCATGCGGGGATCGTCTCCTCCCGCATCAAGAGCGTCAGTTCCGCACCCGGCCAGACGGCATCGCCGAAATGGATCGCCGCATCGATCGAATCCAGTCGGAAGTCGAATGGCGACAGTCGCGTCACCAGATTGATCGTGATCCCGGGATTGCCGGCGAGAAATTGCCCCAGCCGCGGGGCGAGCCATCGGGCACCGAATGTCGGCAGGATTGCAAGATTGAGCGTGCCGCCATGCGGATTGGCACGCAGGTTCAGGGACGCGCTGGAGATGCGGCGAAGCGCTTCCCGTATCTCGCGGGCATAGCTGTCACCGGCGACTGTCAGCCGGATCGTCTGGCGCTCGCGCAGAAACAGCTCGACACCAAGCTGGTTCTCCAATGCCTTGATCTGTCGGCTGACCGCACTCTGCGTCAGATCGAGCTCCCGTGCCGCCGCCGTGATGCTCCCCGTCCGGGCTGCGGCCTCGAATGCAGTGAGCAGCGACAGCGATGGAAGAAAGCGGCGGGCAGGCAGCATGGTCATGCCTTTTTGGAATGATCTCTTGAGAATTTATCGCTGGAATGGCGTAGAACGCTCTTCTAGAAATCACAAGACTGTACGGGGCGGAATGACATGGGACACGAAGTGATCTCATGCGACCAGCCCCGGCACATTGCAGATCTCGGGGCCACACCATGCTGAACGATCCTCGCTCCCACGGACTTTGGGAAAAGACGGCCCCTGCCCCGCCCCAGACGGGGCCACTGCGCGGCGCCGCGACTGCGGATGTCGTGATCGTCGGCGGCGGTTATACCGGGCTTTCTGCAGCCCTGCACCTCGCCGAAGCAGGCACCAGCGTGATCCTGCTTGAAGCGAAGGAAATCGGCTTTGGGGGCGCGGGCCGCAATGTCGGCCTGATCAATGCCGGCATGTGGGTCATGCCAGACGATCTTCCGGGCGAACTCGGCCCAGTCTATGGCGAGCGGCTGCTGGACCTTCTCGGCAACGGACCGCGCACCGTGATGGAGCTGATCGATCGCCATGGCATCGAATGCGAACTCGAGCGCTCTGGCACGCTACACTGCGCCGTCGGCAGCGCCGGCCAGAAGGAAATCGAGGCGCGCGCCGAGCAATGGCAGCGCCGGGGCGCCCCCGTGGACCTGCTGGACAAGGCAGAAACGGAATCCAAGATCAGCACCCGCGCCTACCAGGGCTCCCTGCTCGATCGCCGGGCTGGCACGCTGCAGCCGCTCGCTTACGCCCGGGGCCTTGCTCATGCTGCACAAAAGGCCGGAGCGGTTCTGCATACGGCAAGCCCGGTTGAAGCCTATGGCAAGACAGCCGATCGCTGGAGGGTGACCACGGCAGAAGGCACTGTCGATGCCCAATGGATCGTCGTCGCAACCGATGCCTATAGCCATGGCCCCTTTGCCGCGGTGCGCGAAGAACAGGTTCACCTCCCCTACTTCAATTTTGCGACGCCCCCCCTGAGCGACAACCTGCGTAAGTCGATACTGACGGAGCGCCAAGGTTGCTGGGACACGAAAGAAGTGCTCTCCTCCTTCCGCATGGACAAGGCCGGCCGCATGGTCTTCGGCAGCGTCGGCGCCCTGCGAGGTACAGGTCTCTCGATCCATCGGTCCTGGGCGCGCCGCGCACTGAAGGCGATCTTCCCGCAGATCGGGGACATCGAATTCGAGAGCGAATGGTATGGACAGATCGGTATGACCACGAATGCGCTTCCGCGCTTCCACAAGTTTGCGCCCGGCGTCATCGGCTTCTCCGGCTATAACGGTCGAGGCATCTCGCCGGGCACGGTCTTCGGCAAGACCATCGCAAGCCACATTCTCGGCCAGATGTCAGAGGAAGAACTGCCCCTGCCACTCACCGATCCACAAGCACCGGCCTTCCGCACCCTGAAGGAAGCATGGTACGAGGCCGGCGCCCAGGTGGCGCATCTGGCCGGCGCACGATTTTGAACGAACAAGAACCAGGTAGACCTGACGGAAGGACCACCATGACCCTCGCCACTCTCAATTTTTCTGCCGAAACGGCATCGCTGATGGCAACCTTCGGCGTCGATGCCAAGGCTCTGACCGGCGGCACGATGTCTGTCCGCTCGCCGATCAACGGCGAAACCATCGCAGCCGTTGCCGAAATCTCTGGCGACGACACCCGCAAGGCCATTGATGCAGCCCACAAGGCCTTCCTCGAATGGCGCCTCGTGCCGGCACCTCAGCGTGGTGAGCTGATCCGTCTGCTCGGCGAGGAACTGCGCGCCGCCAAGACCGAACTCGGTCGCCTCGTTTCCATCGAAGTCGGCAAGATCACCTCCGAAGGCCTCGGCGAAGTCCAGGAAATGATCGACATCTGCGATTTCGCCGTCGGCCTGTCGCGCCAGCTCTACGGTCTCACCATCGCGACCGAGCGCGCCGAACACCGCATGATGGAAACCTGGCACCCCCTCGGCGTCACCGGCATCATCTCGGCCTTCAACTTCCCCGTCGCCGTCTGGTCCTGGAATGCAGCACTCGCCCTCGTCTGCGGCAACTCGACGATCTGGAAGCCGTCGGAAAAGACCCCGCTGACTGCCATCGCCACCCAGGCGATCTTCGAAAAGGCCGTGAAGCGTTACAACGCACAGGGCGGCAAGGCGCCGGCCAATCTGTCGACGCTCCTCATTGGCGGTCGTGACATCGGCGAAATCCTCGTCGACAACCCCAAGGTCCCGCTGATCTCGGCGACCGGCTCCACCGCCATGGGCCGCGCCGTCGGCCCGCGTGTCGCCGCCCGCTTCGGCCGCTCGATCCTCGAACTCGGCGGCAACAATGCCGCCATCGTCGGCCCGACCGCCGATCTCGACCTGACGCTGCGCGGTGTTGCCTTCTCCGCCATGGGTACCGCCGGCCAGCGCTGCACCACACTGCGTCGCCTCTTCGTCCACGAGAGCGTTTACGACACGCTCGTGCCGCGCCTCGTCAAGGCCTATGGCTCCGTCACCATCGGCAACCCGCTGGAAGCCGGCAATCTGATCGGACCGCTGATCGACAAGGGCTCCTACGAGCGCATGCAGCACGCCCTGGAAGCTGCCAAGGCCAATGGCGGCAAGGTGCATGGCGGTGACCGCGTTCGCTCTGACGAAGCAGCTGACGCCTTCTACGTTCGCCCGGCCCTCGTTGAAATGCCGGAGCAGTGCGGCCCGGTCGTCGAGGAAACCTTCGCCCCCATCCTCTACGTCATCAAGTATGCCGACTTCGATGACGCCCTCGCCCTCAACAACGACGTACCGCAGGGCCTTTCCTCGTCGATCTTCACCAACGACATCCGCGAAGCCGAAGCCTTCGTCTCCGATCGCGGTTCGGACTGCGGCATCGCAAACGTCAACATCGGCCCCTCGGGCGCCGAAATCGGTGGCGCCTTCGGTGGTGAAAAGGAAACCGGCGGCGGCCGCGAATCCGGCTCGGACAGCTGGAAGGCCTATATGCGTCGCCAGACCAATACGGTGAACTACGGCCGCACTCTGCCACTCGCCCAGGGCGTTAAGTTCGACATCGAGTAAAGCTATGAAAGGGTCGGCGGCCAACCGCCGGCCCCTTCTTTCCTGCGACAAAGGTCCATGCGCCAGGCGCTGGCCTTTGATCAACGGATGAGTGAGACTGAAGCAGCCGTCAGACGTGAGGGATGCATGCCAGTCGAGGACCAGTCCGCCGCCATCGCCTTTCTCCGCGAACCCGGGAGCCATGGCATCACCTCGCCTGTCGAGTTGATCGAAACCCACATCTCCCTCATCTTCCTGGCCGGCGACAAGGCCTACAAGCTGAAGCGCGCGGTGAAGCTGCCCTATGCCGACTTCTCGACGCTCGATCTCAGAAAACAATACTGCCATAGAGAAGTAGAGCTGAACTGCCGAACCGCGCCGGAGATCTACTCCGGTGTGAGGTCCATCGGCCGAGACGCAAACGGCGATGTCGCCTTCGACGCTGAAGCGTCACCTATCGACTACGTGGTCGAGATGCACCGCTTCTCGCAGGACAAGCTGTTCGACAGGATGGCGGAAACGGGCAGCTTGCCGAAGACCTTGATGGAAGAAACGGCCGAGCGCATTGCAGACTTTCACAGGATAGCGGAGGTGCTGCATACGGGTAGCGGTGAAGCCAACCTCGCCGCTGTTCTCGATATCAACCATGCAGCTTTTTCCGCCGTGCCGCTCTTCTCAGCCGACGAGACAAACCGTCTGAACAGGCTCTTCCGGGATGCCCTCGATCGTCACGCTTCATTGCTGAACGAGCGTGAGCAGGATGGCATGATCCGTCACTGCCACGGCGACCTTCATCTGCATAACATCTTCCTCGGGCCCGAGGGTCCGCGCATGTTCGACTGCATTGACTTCAACGAAGGCCTTGCGACCTCCGACATCCTCTATGATCTTGCCTTTCTGTTGATGGATCTCTGGCATCGAAACCTGCCGGAGTATGCCAACGCCGTGGTCAATCGCTATCTCGATCGAACGGGCGATGACGCAGGCTTTGGGCTCCTGCCCTTCCTCCTGGGGCTGAGGGCCGCGATCCGCGCTCATGTCGGCGCGACACTGGTGCGCAACCTCGGAGATCGCACCGGCCATGGCGCAGAGGAAGCGATCGCCTACCGAGATCTGGCGCTCGACCTGCTGCAGCGGAAGGAACCGATGCTGGTTGCCATCGGCGGGCTAAGCGGCTCTGGCAAATCCACCCTCGCCGAAGCCATGGCGCCCCGTCTGGGGCTTGCTCCCGGCGCGCGCCTGCTCGAAAGCGACCGCCTGCGCCGCGTAATGCTCGGCCATGCGCGAGGTCATCCCATGCCACAGCACGCCTACAAGCCGGAAATATCAGCACGCGTCTATGCGACCCTCGCCGAAAAGGCTGGCATGGTTCTGAGGTCCGGCGGCTGCGTCGTCGCCAATGCCGTCTTCGCCCATGCTGACGAAAGAATAGCCATTGAGGAGGTCGCGCGGGCGAACCATGTGCCGTTCGTCGGACTGTGGCTGGAGGCGGACCCGGCTGTTCTCAGAGCCCGCGTCGAGGCCCGACCGGTTGTCGACTCGGACGCCACGGTGGGCGTGCTCGACAAGCAATTGCAGAGCGGTACGGGTCCCATCGACTGGCATCGCATCAATGCGGCGGAACCCGCCGCATCCGTTGCGCAGGACGCGCTTGATTTGGTTGCCGTCCGCAAACTCAGCGAAGATTGAAGCGGACGGGTGCCGTGATCGTCTTGTTGACCCCGACAGGGGGGGCCGGCACCGGCGAAGCAGCGCGCACCATGTCGAGAACCGCGTTGTCGAGCGTCGGAAAGCCCGACGAGCGCGAAAGCGAGACGGACAGCACATTGCCGGAATCGTCGATCCGGAACCGGACATAGACGGTGCCTTCTTCCCGGTTGCTGCGGGCAGCACTCGGGTAACGCTTGCGACGTTCGAGATGGGACATCAGACGCGACTGCCATCTCGCCGGCGAAACACTCCGACCGGCACCGCTGGCGGTTGCCGCAGCCGCATTGCGGGTCGATTGGGCGACCTCGGCCTTGGCCGTGCGGGCCGCCTGCGACGCGGGAGGCTGGGCCTGCTTCTTGACCACTCTCTTCGGCGCCGGTTCTTTCTTCTTCTCGATTTCCGGTTTCGGCGCGGGCGGCCGCAGCATCGGGATCGGAACCTCGACATTCTCCAGTTCCGCCATCACCATCTGTTCGATCGGATCGATCTCCGGCAGCGGCTCGGGCTCGATCAGCGGCGGCACTTCGGGCTGAAGTTCTGTGACCTCGGGTTCTGGTTCTGGCTCAGGCTCTGGAGGCGGCGGCTCCGGGAGAGGCTGCTCCACAGGCTCCGGGATCGGCTCCGGCAGCGGCTCGCTGGTTGCGGTCTTGACCTCTTCTGCATCGACCTGTTCGGTCGAGATCTCGGTCTCGTCTGTGATGACGGCCTCAGGTTCCGGCGCAAGCTCGATCATGATCGCTGGCGGCGGCCCGCTATCGGCCATCACCATGTCCGGTTCGCGCAACAGAACAGCCACCGCACCCGCATGGGCCGTGGCGATCAGGACCCCGGCCGTTGTCCACAACAGCCCTTCACCAAGGATCCGTTTCGTGGAGCGAGGCTCGATCATGGTGCCGGTCCTACGGGCTCTATCGCTGTAGCAGCATCAGGCGCCGGCGCGGCGGCAACCGCTTCCAGCCCAACGAGGGCGATCTTCAGGTATCCCGCATCCCGCAAGAGGTTCATGACCTCCATGAACTGACCATAGTCGACCGTCTTGTCGGCACGCAGGAAGATGCGCGCGTCCTTGTTGCCTTCGGTCATCCGGTCGAGCGACGTGCTGAGCGTCTCGCGTGCGACGGTATCGTTTCCAAGCGCCAGGCTCATGTCTTCCTTGAGAGTGACATAAACGGGCTCATCGGGACGTTCGGCCGGCTTCGCCGTGGAAGCGGGCAGATCGACATTCACATCGACCGTCGACAAGGGCGCGGCGACCATGAAGATGATCAACAGCACAAGCATGACGTCGATAAACGGCGTCACGTTGATCTCGTGGTTCTCGGCCAGATCGTCGCCGGAACTGTTTTCTCTGATGCCACCGGCCATTGGTTCACTCCGCCGCCATCGCCATGGCCTTGGTCGCCTGAGCGATGCGGGCACTCTTGCGGAAGTCGAGATCACGGCTGACCAGCCGCTCGATGCCAGCCCCGGCGTCGGCAAGAAGCTGGCGGTAGCCCGTCACGGAGCGTGCAAAGACATTGTAGATGATAACAGCCGGAATGGCCGCGACGAGACCGATGGCCGTTGCCAGAAGCGCCTCGGCGATACCCGGCGCGACGACGGCAAGATTGGTGGTCTGTGTCTCGGCAATGCCGATGAACGAATTCATGATACCCCAGACCGTGCCGAACAGACCGACGAATGGCGCAGTCGAGCCGATGCTGGCGAGAACGCCCGTGCCCTTCGCCATGCCGCGTCCTGCCCCGGCTTCGATCCGGGCCAGCGCCGAGCCGACGCGCTCTTTGACGCCTTCGCCACCGACCTGGTCAATTGCCGCATCGGAAAGACTGACCTCATGCTGGGCGGCACGAACCATGGTCGCCACCACACCACCGCGATTTTCGAGGGCTTGAAGGGCATCACGCAATTGGCGGGCATTCGTGACGGCCTTGAGGCCGCGCTTGGCGCGTGCCCGCGCACCGAACAGCTGCAAGGATTTCGCGAGCCACACGGTCCAGGTCAGAACCGAAGCCACAGCCAGCGAAATCATCACTGATTTGACCACCCAATCGGCGGCCATGAACATGCCCTCGGGCGAGAGATCATGCGGCATGGCCTTCATCGGCGGCACGTCCGTAACCGTGTCGGCGGGCACCGCATCGACCTCGGAGGCAAGCGGATCCGTCGGAGATTGCGCGGCTTCACCGCCGGTGGCAGCGGCATCGGCCGGCTGCACGGCAGAAGGAAGGTTGGCAGCGTCGGAGACTGGGGCCTGCGCGCTGGGAGCAGCCACGGCCTCTGGTGCTGGTGGAGAAGCCTCACTGTTGGGGTTCGCAGGCGAAACGGGAGCGGCCGTCGCTGCCGGAGGCGTGGAAGCGTCGGACTGCGTCACGACGCGAGGCGAAGTTGCAGAGCTTTCACTTGCAGTCGGCGCGGTTGTCGCGCCAGCCTGAGGCGCGACGACGGGTGTTTCCGTGGCCGCCGGAGCCGGCTGCTGCGCCTGCACCAGTGATGCAGATAGAAGAAAAGTAAGAAGAATGCCAAATCGCTTCAGCGAAGGTCCCGAATGGTTGAGCGGCATTGGGAGCTCCTTATGAACTTGTGATACAAAACAGGCGCTCATCGCCGCGCCGTCACGCTGCTTTCCCCATATAAAACTTGATAATCTGTGACAAGTAATAAAACAACCAAAGCGCGGTTTTCCCGCGGACGCAATCGCTCGGATAACGATCAACTGGCTCTTTGCCGCTCGCGCTCGTAGAGATCGATGACGTCCTTCTGGCGGCAGAGTTCCGTGCCCGATGTCATGACCGTCGCAGCACCAGCCGCCTGACCGAAACGAAAGGCGTCGCCGACTGTGTAGCCTTGGGCAAGTGACCAAACCATGCCTGCGACAAAGCTGTCGCCGGCCCCGGTCGCAGAATTGACCGGCACATCGATTGCCGGCAGTCGAATGATCTCATCGGCAGAGGCGAGGATCGCACCGTCGCCCCCCAGGGTGACGGCAATATGTTCGGCAGCGCCCGTTCGAACATGCGCTTGTGCTGCAGGTCCCACCTCGTCATGCGCCAGCTTGCGCCCCAGGAAGGCTTCGAACTCACCGTGGCTCGGCTTCACGAGGAACATGCGCGATCGCGACAACGCCTGCGCAAGCGGATTTCCCGATGTATCGAGGACAAACTTGCCGCCCCGCGCCGCGACGAGATCCGCGAGACGGACATAGGTGTCATCCGGTAGGCCCCTTGGCAGGCTGCCACTTGCAACGACATATTCGGCATCACTGGCTTCGACGGCATCGAATACGGGCTTAAGCTCCTCCTCCGTCACCAGCGGCCCTTCCGGCACGAAACGATATTCGAGATTGGTCGAGGTCTCGTGCACCGCAAAAGCCACACGGACGGGATCGTGAATCCGGAATGTTCGCTCCATGATCGGCAGGGGTTTCAACATGGCCTCGAGCAATTCGCCCGTGGCCCCACCCGACAGGAACATCAACTCGCATGTCCCGCCGAGGGTGACGATGACGCGGGCGACATTGATCCCGCCACCACCTGGAAATTGCTGCTGATTATAGGTCCGGGTCTTGTGGGTGTGACGCACCACCTCCGCATCGCTGGAGATGTCGATCGCCGGATTGAGTGCGAGGCAAAGGATTTTGGTCATAGAAGGGGCCACCATGGAAAAGTCGGAATGCCAGACTGCAACAAAGATACGACAGATCTAGGACGGCCAAGGTCCCGTCCGCAACCCGGTCGAAAGCCGCACTTGCTCAACCGAGTTTGGACCGCCTCGTTCCCGTTTGCATGGATGGTGAACACTGCGGTATCGCCGCAGGGCATTGTCTTTGGCGCCTGAGACATTACCTTCCCAACGCATTTACCGAGGAAAGCACCATGTATACCGGCATCGTCCAGACAGTCGCCCCGATCAAGTCCGTCATCCGCCATGACGGCTACACGACGTTCTACGTCGAACTCCCCGAGCGGCTGATGGTGGATCTGCAACTGGGTGCAAGTGTTTCGGTCGAAGGCGTATGCCTTTCCGTGACCTCGATGGACGGCACTGTCGTCACCTTCGACGCCATGGATGCAACGCTGGAGCGCACCAATCTGGGCATGCTGCAAGCCGGAGACCGGGTAAATATCGAGCGCTCGGCAAAGCCGACCGACGAAAATGGTGGCCACAACATTGCCGGGCACATCGCGACGACGGCAGAACTGGTCGCTGCAAAGATGGAAATGCCGGGCGCGTTCATCCGCTTCCGCGTGCCCGAGGAGTGGGCGAAGTACGTCTTCAAGCGGGGCTATCTTGCCGTTAACGGCGCAAGCCTTACGGTGGCGGAGGCCAAAGACGACACGTTTACGATCAACCTCATCCCGGAGACGCTGCGCCAAACCACGTTTCCACGTTACAAAGCTGGTGATGCGTTGAACATTGAGGTCGATCATCAGACCATGGTGATGGTTGACGTGGTTGAGCGCACACTTGAACGTCTGATGTCCAAGCGCGCCTGACGCGATATTAGTGCTGACCACCCGGTCGCTGCGGCAGCACGTCGTTCAGAATGGAAACCAGGACCTTCCCGTAGTCTGCAGGCTTCGGTGCGCAAAGCTCCGGCGGTATGCCGTTCTCCTCGATCTCCCGGATGGCAGATCCCGAAACGATGCGAAACGGTATCCCGCTGCGGCGCAACCGCTGAACGATCGGCGTCACGGCCCCGTCGCGAACCTTGAAGTCAAGGATCGCCCCTGAGATATGTTCGTTTTCGAGAATTTCGAGCGCGTCTCGGACTGTTTCGGTCGTGATGACATTGACCCCAGCGCGGGCGACCGCGTCGGCGGCATCCATGGAAATGAAGACATCGTCTTCGACAATGAGGATCGTATCGATGGCAAGGGGCTGTCCTGGTCTCATCTTCGTTCTCCTTTTGCCACCACAACGCCCACAACCCCTGTTTGTTCAGATTTTCATAAATTGCTAAATAATATGGTAAACATAGACTTAACAGCTCAAGCAGGAGACATGTTGCTCGCATAAATGGAACATGCCGTCCGATGGAACATCCCTGCGAAGCCACGCGTTTCCCATGCCGGAAACCACGGGAGTTCATCCATGCAGATCATCGAAACAGAAGTCATTGAAGGCCACGACACAAAAGGTGGCTTCGTCGTCGAATTCCTCGGAGACGGCGGCGAGAAGGTATCGGTTCACATGGCACAGTCTGAAAACGGCAGCCTGAACCGGGACAACGCCCTGCAAAAGGCGCAGGTCCTGCTCGTGCAGGCGAGCCGCTTCGGTGCAACCGCCGAAAGCGGAAACGATGAACAGAGTGAAGCTGTCGAGAGCCTGCGTCAGGAGCAGCAGGAGACAGCCGACAATCCGAACAGCAACTCCGCCCTGCAGGAAGGACTGGAAGACACCTTCCCCGCCAGTGACCCGGTCTCGGCGTCCTACACCTCCACCGTCGCCAGCGACCGGAAGCATTAATCGCGGAAGGGAACGGTACCGTCAGGGATTCGGGACATGCCCTCTGAACTGAACAGTTTCGGCACCGCGACCACTCTGGAACTGTCGGCCATCGTCATCAGGCTACTGATCGCGATGGTCTGCGGTGCCTGTATCGGCGTGGAGCGCGAATGGCGCAGCCACGCTGCCGGCTTGCGCACCCACATCCTCGTCTGCCTGTCGGCGGCGATCGTGGCAATTCTGACCATCGAAATCGCCCATCACGGCGCCTTCGACCGAGACGAGATCCGTCTGGACCCCATCCGCTTGATTGAAGCCGTGACGGCAGGTGTTGCATTCCTCGCGGCAGGAATGATCGTCTTCAACAAGGGTGAGGTGAAAGGCCTGACGACAGGTGCTGGCCTCTGGTTCGCCGGTTCCATCGGCCTTGCCTGCGGGCTCGGCTTTTGGCAGATCGGCCTCATTGCAAGCGGCTTTGCGCTGAGCGTGCTGTGGCTGTTGCGGCTGCTTGAACACCGGCTACCCCTTCCTCCCGAGCGCGACTGAAGCCTCGCTCGGCAAGGCGATCCTACCTCAGCAGGCTCTGGCCACCGTCGACCCAGATCGGCGTTCCGGTCACATGGCGCGATGCATCAGACGCGAGAAAGCCGATCACATCGGCCACTTCCTCTATCGTGCCGGGTTCCCCGCCCGTCAAAGGAATGTCGCCGTCATGGAAGGTCACCGGCACCTCGGTCTGATCCTTCTTGCGAATATGCGTGTTGTCGTCGATTTCGGTCTCGATCGCGCCCGGGCAAACTGCATTGATCCGGATGCCATGGCGGCCGAGCTCGAGCGCCAATTGCTGCACCATGGCAAGTTGGGCGGCCTTGGTCGCTGAATAGGCTGTTGCACCCGGTGAGGTGAACGTCCGGGTTCCGTTGATCGAGGAGATCACCACGATCGAGCCGCCATTTTTCTTCATATGCGGCACAGCATGATGCAGCGTGAGATAGGTGCCGCGCAGGTTGATCGCGATCGTCTTGTCGAATTCCTCGGGCTTGAGGTCATCGATCGGCGCCCAGGTGCCGTTGATCCCGGCGTTCGCAACAACCATGTCCAGCCGCTTTCGCTCGTCGGTCAGTCGCGTCAGCGCCTGCTCCATCTCCTGATGATTACTCACATCGGCGACCAGGACCATCCCGTCGCCGCCGGCTGCGCGGATCTCCGCGAGCGTCTCGTCCAACTCCTCTCGTGTCCGCCCCAGCAGACCGACAAAGGCACCACCCTTTGCCAGATTGAGAGAAGCCCCCTTGCCGATCCCGGAACCCGCTCCGGTTACCAGGGCGGTTTTCCCGTCGAGTTCGCCGCGCCTCATGACTTGCCCTCGACATGTTCGGGCTTGCCCTGACGCTTCGTTGAGGCGAGCTCTTCGAGCTCTTTCTTGCTCATGCTATGTTCCATGCTGCGCGACGCGCCCTTGAGATCGGACACCTTAGCCTCACCCCGCTTGGCGGCCAGTGCAGCACCAGCCGCCTTCTGCTGCGCCTTCGATTTCGCCGGCATCTGCACACCTCCTGTTTCATCCGATTTCGATGCGAGGCAAACCGGCAAAGGGGCCGAAAGTTCCAGCCGGAGAGGGGCTTGGAACAAAGCATCGCGCTCGGGAATTAAGCTGCGCAACTCCAGACATCAGAGGATCAGATGGACGCCAAGAGCACGCATTTTCATGTCACGCCGGGCGAATGGCACAGTCTCGGCGCGTGCTTCGATGGAGAGGGCACGAACTTCGCTCTCTTTTCAGCCCATGCGGAACGTGTCGAGCTCTGCCTCTTTGACGAGAGCGGCAGCGTCGAAATCGCCCGGCTTGAGCTTCCAGAATACACAAACGAAGTCTGGCATGGCTATGTCCCGGGCGTGCACCCCGGACAGCTTTACGGCTACCGTGTCCACGGGCCCTATGAGCCGGAGAACGGTCATCGCTTCAATCCGAACAAACTACTCCTTGACCCCTATGCGCGCGAAATCGTCGGCGATTTCGCCTGGTCGAAGGCTCATTTCGGCTACGACCTGGATGCGGAAGAGAAGGACCTCACCTTCAACACGCTCGACAGCGCGTCATGCTCGCCGAAATGCCGGGTGATCGATCCGAATGAGAACCGCATTTCAAACGGCTTCGCCCGCATCCCCTGGTCCGACACGATCGTCTACGAGACCCATGTCAAAGGCTTCACCAAGCTGCATCCCGCGATCCCTGACAATCTCAGGGGCACATTCGACGGCCTCGGCCACAAGGCGGCCGTCGACTATGTAAAGAGCCTCGGCATCACCTCGATCGAACTCCTGCCCGTGCATGCCTTCCCGGACGATAGCCACCTGATGGACAAGGGGCTTCATAACTTCTGGGGTTACAACACGATCGGCTTCTTCTCGCCCGCGAGCCGCTACTACGGTCCCAAAGGTCTGGTGGGCTTTCGCGACATGGTCCGCGCGTTCCACGATGCCGGCATCGAGGTTATCCTTGACGTCGTCTACAACCATACGGCCGAAGGCAACGAACTCGGCCCGACGCTCTCCTTCAAGGGCATCGACAATTTCTCCTACTACCGAACGATGCCGGACAATCACCGCTACTACATCAACGACACGGGCACGGGAAATACGGTGAATACGTCCCACCCGCGCGTCCTGCAGATGGTGATGGACAGCCTGCGCTACTGGGCTGAGGAGATGCATGTCGACGGTTTCCGCTTCGATCTAGGTACGATCCTCGGCCGGGAACCGGAAGGCTTCGATCAGCGCGGCGGCTTCTTCGACGCCGTCAGCCAGGATCCCGTTCTCTCCAAGGTCAAGCTGATCGGCGAGCCCTGGGACATCGGCCCCGGCGGTTACCACGTCGGCGGCTTCCCGCCGGGCTGGGCCGAATGGAACGACAAGTATCGCGACTCGACCCGTGAATACTGGTTGAACGCCGACAACACCTCTCAGGACTTTGCCGCCCGCCTGCTAGGCTCAGGCGACATCTACGACCTGCGCGGCCGTCGCCCCTGGGCGAGCGTGAACTTCATCACCGCCCATGACGGCTTCACCCTGAACGACCTCGTGTCCTACGACCAGAAGCACAACGAAGCCAATGGCGAGGACAACAACGACGGCCACGACCATAATCGCAGCCACAACTACGGTCACGAAGGTCCGACGGACGATGCCGAGATCAATGCGATCCGCGACCGTCAGAAGCGCAATCTCCTGTCAACACTGTTTTTCTCGCACGGCACACCCATGCTGCTCGCGGGCGACGAATTTGGCCGCTCGCAGATGGGCAACAACAACGGCTATTGCCAGGACAGCGAGATCAGCTGGCTGCACTGGGAAGACCTACCGCAGTCCTGCGAGAATCTGCGGGAATTCACCCGCCGGCTGATAGATCTTCGCAAGGCGCAACCTCTTCTGCGTCGCTCGAACTGGCGCGATGGGATGCTTATCGACTGGTACCATGTCGAAGGCGGCCATCAGGAGCCCGAACACTGGTTCGATGGAAACCCGCTGGCGCTGAGGCTCCGGCGACCTGATCTGGAGGCGGAAGAGGGTGTTTGGCCGGAGGCGCTCCTGCTCTTCAATCCGGTCGCCGAGGACATTGATTTCGTCCTACCTGAAACCGGCGGCGGGAACTGGCAACTCGAGCTGACGACCTTCGATGTGGAGCGGCACGGCGATATCGCGGAAGAAGGCAAGGCGTTCAGGCTGCAGGCACGATCGCTTGCGCTGCTCAGACGCGCCTGATCCTTGCCGTCAATCCCGCGAGGCGCGCTGCAGCACCTCGAAATCGTAAAGCTGTCCGGCGACCGAAATGCGCCGGGCAGAAATCATGACGGGGACCATATTGCCGGCTGCGTCATGGATTTCACCTCGCATGCCTGCATAGCCACCGTCACGGTCCAGCAGCATCAGACGCTCGGCACGCGCTTCACTCCCCGACACGATGCCAGAAGCCATCATTTCGTTTCCACCGATCTCATCCCAGCTTTTGCCGACGAGATCGAGATAGGCCTGATTGACCCGGATATAGCGCGAGCTCTTCTGGCCGATGCTCGAAATGGAGAAGGCCACCGGCGACAATTCGAAAAGCGCCTGAATGACCGGCCCGGATAGCGCCGTTGACTCGGCCTGCTCGATGACGTCCCTCAACATCAGCTCATCGTCTCGGCCGGCTGTGATTTCATAGTCGGCAGGCATTGCAAGCTCGTCCCGGAGAACGGCAACGAAACGCCAGAGGTCGATCTCCAGAAACTGCGGTTTGTGGCTGTCGTCTACCTTTTCGAGACGCTCCGGAAGCGCGTTGATCGCATCGGTGAGACGCTGTGTCTCACGCGGGCTTCGAGCGGAGGCCAACAGGCTGCGGAGCTTGTCCTGGGCGATATCCTGCAGGATGGCATAGGCGTTTTGCAGCTTGGCTGCCCGCTCCGCCTCCACCACTTCGACGGGACGAGAGCCGTCGGCAACGGGCAGCTCTTCGAGGAGTGCCCAGATATGACGCTCTTCTGGAGATTCCTCGTGCTTCGCGGCCCCTTGCGGCGCATAGCGGATCAGACTGAGTACGGTATCGACACCAAACGTGTCGACATCGGCTTCCGCGGTCTGGCCATTGGGCCCTACCTTGAGAGCCGTCAGCCGGGTCGGTCCGCCATTGTCGTCGAAGTATATGCAGACCTCTAAGATCGCATCAGGGAATTCCAGCCAGGGGTGTTCACTCCGGAACACTGCAAGCGCAGAGTGGTCGAGCACTGTTAGAGCATACATGACGCGTCCTCCACAACCGGCCGTAGCATACAGCAAAGGCCATCCTGCCTGATAGATCAGGAATCGCCAAATATCAGCATAAAGCAAACATCGCGGCTTCTGAATGTGTTTCTAGCCGCCGACAAGTATATGAATGTTTAAGCTGAAATCTTTGAGTTCTGGGAGCGACGCAAGAATGCGACAGTCCGGCGCCCAAACCCATAAATAGTCAGGGACGCCGGACTGCTTGAGTTCGAAAGAGCGATCAGAAGAAGGCCTGGATGCCGGTCTGGGCGCGGCCAAGGATCAGGGCATGCACGTCATGCGTGCCTTCATAGGTGTTCACGGTTTCCAGGTTCTGCGCATGGCGCATCACATGGTATTCGATCTGGATACCGTTGCCGCCGTGCATGTCGCGAGCCATGCGGGCGATGTCGAGTGCCTTGCCGCAATTGTTGCGCTTGATGATCGAGATCATCTCGGGCGCGAACTGGTGTTCGTCCATGAGGCGGCCAACGCGGAGTGAGGCAAGCAGACCAAGCGAGATTTCGGTCTGCATGTCGGCAAGCTTCTTCTGGAAGAGCTGCGTGCCGGCAAGCGGCTTGCCGAACTGCTTGCGGTCGAGGCCATACTGGCGGGCCCGGTGCCAGCAATCCTCCGCAGAGCCGAGAACGCCCCAGGAAATGCCGTAACGAGCACGGTTGAGGCAGCCGAATGGACCCTTGAGACCCGACACGTTGGGCATCAGCGCATCTTCGCCGACTTCGACGCCATCCATGACGATCTCGCCGGTGACCGAAGCACGCAGCGAGAGCTTGCCGCCGATCTTTGGCGCCGACAGGCCCTTCATGCCCTTTTCGAGAATGAAGCCGCGGATTTCGCCGCCATGCGCTTCCGACTTCGCCCAGACGACGAAAACGTCGGCGATCGGCGCATTGGAGATCCACATCTTGGAGCCACGCAGACGATAACCGCCCTCGATCTTTTCGGCGCGCGTCTTCATGCCACCCGGATCGGAGCCGGCATCCGGCTCGGTCAGGCCGAAGCAGCCAATCAGTTCGCCGGAGACGAGACCCGGCAGATACTTGTCCTTCTGCTCCTCCGAGCCATAGGCATAGATCGGATAGATGACGAGCGAGGACTGGACGCTCATCATCGAGCGATAGCCCGAGTCGATGCGCTCGATCTCACGTGCGACGAGGCCATAGGAAACATAGTTCGCGTCAGCAGCGCCGTATTTTTCAGGCAGGGTGACACCAAGCAGGCCAGCCTTGCCCATCAGCCGGAAGAGTTCCGGCTCGACCGTTTCGCCGAGATAGGCGTCGGCGACGCGCGGCGCGAGTTCGGCTTCTGCAAAGGCCGCTGCCGCATCCTGGATCATCCGCTCATCCTCGCTCAGGATCTCGGACATCAGGAAGGGGTCACTCCAGGAAAAGGGTCGCATCTCGCTCATCGGTCTCATCCATTTGTTTCGTTATCCCAGATTGCTCATGTCGGAGTGCAATTCAACCCATGTTTACTCATGTTGCTATTAGGTCTATTCATATCGCATGCTCACACATCAACGCCGCTTCCTGCCATCGACGAGTGCTCTCGCCGCCTTCGATTCCGTCGCCAAGCTTGGTAGCTTCTCGGCCGCCGCCAACGAGCTGGCGCTGACACAAGGCGCGATCAGCCGCCAGATCGGCCTTCTCGAAGACCAGCTCGGCGTCAAGCTTTTCGAGCGAACCAATCGCGGTGTCGAATTGACCACCATCGGCCGCACCTATGCCAAGGGTATCGGCGATGCGCTGGCCACGATCCGCACGCTGTCGCTGGAGGCCATGGCAACCCGCGATGACACCCATCTGCGTCTCGCCATCCTGCCGACCTTCGGCACCCGTTGGCTGATGCCGCGCATGCCGGACTTCCTCGCGAAGAATCCGGCCATCATCATGGACTTCGCCACCCGCATCGGCCAGTTCGATTTCGAGGGCTCCGGTCTCGATGCCGCGATCCATATCGGTGAACCGAACTGGCCAGGCACCGATTGCCAGTTTCTGATGCATGAATTGGTGGTGCCGGTCTGCAGTCCGGCCTTTCTCGATGCCAACCCGGTGAACCGGCCGGAAGACCTTCTGTCCAAGCCGCTGTTCGACATGGCGTCCCGTCCACGGGCCTGGGAACAATGGTTTTCCAGCCTCGGCATCAGCGAGGGCCGCGGAGGCGGCATGCGCTTCGAGCAATTCTCCAACGTCGTCCAGGCCTGTCACGCGGGCCTGGGGATCGCGCTCGTCCCGACATTCCTGATCGAGCCGGAGCTGGCGAGTGGCCAGCTGGTCCGCGCCTGGGATCATAAGGTGAAAAGCGCAAGCGCCTACTACCTCGTCCGCCCGCTTTCGAAGATGGCCTATGGGCCGGCCAGCACCTTTGCCACCTGGATCATCGAACAGGCAAGAAGCTTCAGCGAGCGACGCCCCGCGAGTGCTTGAAGACCACCAAGAAATGACTCGTAGGGTGTGTCCTGTGCCGATTGACAAGCCTCCGTCATGAGCAAAGACTAACCTCCGAAGCCATGATCAGGCTTGGAGGGGACCATGTTTACGAACCGTTTTTCGGCGTTGCTCACAGTCGCGCTGGCTCTATTGCCATTATCCCCTTCAGCTTACGCGCAGGATATCAGGACAATCGAACGCATTGACGATGCGGACTATTTCGGATTCGACCTGCGAACCGAAAAGAACGTCTCCATCGATGAATGCGAGGCGAGCTGCATCGGAGACGCCTCCTGCCGCGCCTTCACTTTTAATCCGAAGGTCAACTGGTGCTTCCTGAAGTCCGATTATGACCAGCTGAACAGCTTCCCGGGCGCGATCGCGGGCCGCATCGTCGTTCAGACGGCGGAAGAGGACATCGGCGCTCCGCCGGCGCTGACCTTCGTCTCCGACTACCTGAAATCGGAAGCCCGCAATCAGCGCAGCAATCTTGTCATTGCAGCCGAACAGCAGGGCCTGGGACGGGACTCGCTGATTGAAATAGGGCGCGCCTCCTTTGCAAGTGGCAACATCGACTACGCCATTCTGTCCCTGAAGGGTGCGCTGGCGATCGATGCAGACGACGAAGCACTCTGGCTCGAAATGGCCCGGATGGCCAATACCGTCATCAACAATTACGGCATGGCCAACGAAGGCGCGATGGCGTCGATCAACGGCTATCTCTTGACCCGCGGCGCCTCCACCCGCGCCGAGGCGCTCGCCACGCTGGCGAAGTCCCTTGAGAACAGCGAGAACTGGCGTCCGGCCCTCAGCGCCTACAAGGCAAGCCTCGAACTCGCGTCGAATGCGCAAGTACGCGCCGCCTTCGAAGACCTGCGCTCCCGCCAGGGTTTCCGCGTCGTCAACAACACTGTTGATTCCGACAGCGCTTCGCCGCGCGCCTGCGTCGAGTTCTCCGAACCTCTGGTCAAGCGCGGCGTCGACTACTCGTCCTTCGTCACGCTTGACGGCAAGACGCCGAAGGCGCTGGAAGCAAAAAACAACCAGATCTGCGTCGAGGGCCTGGAGCATGGCGGGCGCTATCGCCTCGCAATCCGCGCCGGCCTCCCCTCCTCGGTCGACGAAAACCTGGAAGCCCCGGTCGAACTCGAGCTCTATGTCCGTGACCGCGCATCGACCGTACGCTTTACCGGCGACAGTTTCGTTCTCCCATCATCCGCGCGCCAGGGCATTCCGCTCGTCTCGATCAACAGCGAAAGCGCCAATCTCGAACTCTACCGGATCGGCGACCGCAACATCGCCCCGCTTCTCGCCGCCTCGCAGTTTCTCACCCAGATGGACGGCTACACCGCCGGCCGCGTGAAGGACGAGATCGGCGAACTTGTCTGGCAGGGTTCAGTCGAGATTGCCAACGAGCAGAACAGGGAGGTCGTTACCAGCATTCCGCTGCAGGAGGCCCTGCCGACCCGCAAGCCCGGCATCTATGTGATGACTGCGGTCTCCCCGACTGGTGTGAACGAGAACTGGGACAGCCGCGCGACGCAGTGGTTCGTCGTCTCCGATATCGGCCTTTCGACCTTTGCCGGCACCGATGGGCTGCATGTCTTTGCACGCTCGCTGGCATCGGCCAGCCCACTTGCCAATATCGAGCTGCAGCTGATCGCAAAGAACAACGAGATCCTGGCGACCGCCACAACTGACGCCGAAGGCCGGGCCCGTTTCGACGCCGGCCTCGTGCGCGGTGGCGCAGCGCTCGCTCCGGCCGTGATTGCGGCCCGCAGCGATGCTGACGACAACGTCTTCCTCGACATGACCCGTGCCGGCTTCGACCTCTCCGACCGCGGCGTCACCGGTCGCTCGGCACCGGGCCCGGTCGATATCCTCGCCTGGACCGAGCGCGGTATCTACCGCCCGGGCGAAACCGTGCACGCGGCGGCGCTGGCCCGCGACACCAATGCCGACGCCATTTCCGGCCTGCCGCTGACCTTCCTCTTTTCGCGACCCGACGGGGTCGAGTTCCGCCGTTTCGCGGTGTCAAGCGAAACGCTGGGTGGTTATGCCGTCGACCTGCCGATCCTTGCCAATGCGATGCGTGGCACCTGGACAGTCGCCATCCACACCGACCCGAAAAAGCCGGCCATCGCTCGGTCGACATTCCTGGTCGACGATTTCGTGCCGGACCGGCTCGACCTGAAACTTTCGAGCGAAGCCGGGGCAATCTCTATAGACGAAGCCGTTACCGTGTCGGCCGATGGCCGTTATCTCTATGGCGCGCCGGCAGCCGGCCTGACGCTCGAAGGCGAGGTGGTGATCCGCCCGACGACCAGCCATCCCGATTTTCCCCGTTACAGCTTCGGCCTTTCGGACGAGGAGGGCATCGAAGACATGCGTCTGCCGCTCGAAGGGCTGGACGCGCTGGATGACGATGGCCTCGCCGAAATCGAGGTTGCCCTGACCGATCTGCCCTCGACGACACGCCTCCTGAACGCGGATATTGTCCTGCGTCTGCGCGAAAGTGGAGGCCGCGCGGTCGAGCGCAAGCTAACCCTTCCCGTCACGCCGGAAGGACCCGTCATCGGCATCAAGCCGGAATTCGAAGGCGAGGTCTCCGAGAACTCGAATGCCGCCTTCAACCTGATCGCGCTCGGCTCTGATGGCGAGCGCCAGGCCCTAGCCGGCGCGAGCTGGAAGCTGATCAAGCTGGAGCGGAACTACCAGTGGTATCGCGATGGTTCCTCCTGGCGCTATGAGCCGATCACCACGACCAAGCTCGTGGCCGACGGCACCGTCGATATCGCAGCGGAAGGCACACCACTTTCAACACCGGTGACCTGGGGCGCCCATCGTCTGGAAGTCGAGCAGGGCGGCGCCGTCACCAGCGTCGACTTCGATGCCGGCTGGTTTGTCACAGCAAGCTCTACCGAAACGCCAGACGCACTCGAGATTGGCCTCGACAAGCCGGCTTACAAGGTCGGCGATACCGCAAAGCTGAAGATCTCGCCGCGTTTCGCAGGCCAGGTTATCGTTACCTCGGGCACCGATGCCCTGATTTCGACGCAGGTTGCCGAAGTCCCGGCGACCGGCACGGAAATCGAAATTCCAGTTACTGCGGATTTCGGCGCCGGGGCCTATGTGACCGCGACCCTCTTCCGCCCCGGTGATGCCGAGGAAAGCCGCATGCCGGCGCGTGCAATCGGCATTGCCTGGCTCGCCGTCGATCCGGGCGCCGACAAGCTTGCCATCAAGCTTTCGCCACCGGAAAAGACCTTGCCCCGCCAGCCCCTGGAAATCCCGGTGGAAGTGACCGGCGCTGGCATCGGCGAGGAGGCCTATGTGATGGTCGCCGCCGTCGATGTAGGCATTCTCAACCTCACCCGCTATGAGACACCCGATCCGGAAAGCTACTACTTCGGCCAGCGCCGCCTCGGTCTCGAACTGCGCGACCTCTATGGCCGTCTGATCGATGGCTCGCTGGGCGCAACCGGACGCCTGCGCACCGGTGGTGACGGCGGCCAGGTTGCCCTGCAGGGCAATCCACCGCGCGAAAAGCTTGTGGCGTTCTTCTCAGGTCCGGTGAAGCTCGATGCCGAAGGCAAGGCGATGATCTCCTTCGACATCCCGCAGTTCAATGGCACGGCGCGTATCATGGCCTGGGCCTGGTCGAAGACCGGCGTCGGTCACAGCGAGGCGGACGTGATCATACGAGATCCGATCGTCGTGACGTCGAGTTTGCCCAAATTCCTCGCCCCTGAGGACGAAAGCAGTCTTCGTCTGGACATCGCCGCGACGGACGCTCCATCCGGCACCTACACGCTGGCCGTCAACGGCAACGGTCCCGTCAGTATCGGAGGATCGGAAAGCCAGGAGGTCACGCTGACGGCGGGTGAAACCACCACCGTAACCCTGCCGCTCACTGCCAACACACCCGGCGACGGCGCGATTGACATCGCGCTCACAGGTACAGACGGCATAGCCATTTCCCAGTCTCTCGATCTTCCCGTACGCCCAGCAACGCTGCCGATCACCGAGCGTCAGGTCATTGCGCTCGCACCCGGCAAGAGCCTGACCGTCGACGGCGACCTGCTCGCAGACAGCCTCTTGCAGGGAGCCTCCGTCAGCCTCAATGTCGCTCGCGCCGATGGCTTGGACATTCCGGGCCTGTTGATGGCCCTTGACCGCTATCCCTATGGCTGCGCCGAACAGACGACCAGCCGCGCGCTGCCGCTTCTATACTTTGATGAACTGGCCAAGCTTTCCGGCCTGCCGGAGGACGAGTCAATCAACAAGCGCATCCAGGACGGCATCCTGCGCGTGCTGGCCTATCAATCGTCGAGTGGCTCCTTTGGCCTCTGGGCACCGGGTTCCGAAAGCCTCTGGCTCGACGCCTATGTCACCGACTTCCTGACCCGCGCCCGCGAACAGACCTTCGACGTGCCGGAGGAAGCTCTCGTCCAGGCCTTGCAGAACCTGCAGAACCGCATCGCCTATGACAACGACATCCGCACGCGCGGCAACGAGATCGCCTATGCTCTCTACGTGCTGTCACGCAGCCGCAAGGCCTCGCTGAGTGACCTTCGCTACTACGCGGACACGATGCTAGGCGACTTCCCGACACCCCTGTCGAAAGCGCATCTGGCAGCGGCATTGTCTCTCTACGGTGATAGCGAACGAGCCAACGCCGTCTTCCTCGATGCGGCCGGCATGAGCGAACAGGCCCGCCTCACACCGGTCAGCTTCTCCCGCTCCGACTATGGCTCGGCGCTTCGCGATGCCGCTGGTGTTCTGGCCCTTGCCGCCGAAAGCCGTCCGGTTCCGCCTGTCGTCCCGATCCTGGCAAAGGTCGTGGCCGACGAGTGGAAGGCCAAGCAGACGCTCAGCACCCAGGAACAGACCTGGATGCTGCTAGCCGCCCGCGCACTCCAGCAGGATGACGAGGGGCTGAAGCTTGAGGTCAATGGTACCGAAAAGACTGGCGCCTATGCGGCCACGATCCCGGGCGACGCACTCCTAGAGGCGCCGCTGACGCTGACCAACACCGGCCTTGATCCCGTTAGCGCTGCGGTCACCACGGTCGCAGCCCCGGCCCTGCCACCGGCAGCCGGCGGGGAAGGCTTCGAGATCAACAAGACCTACTACAGCCTGACCGGCGAAGAGGCCAACATCACAGAGGTCATCCAGAACGAACGCTATGTTGTGGTGCTGGAAGTGACGGAAGCGGATGACTGGCCGGCCCAGTTGCTGGTGACCGATCTGCTTCCGGCGGGCTTCGAGATCGACAATCCGAGCCTGGTCGACAGCGCAGCGCTCGCCAACTTCGACTGGATCGGCCAGACGGAGACCGCGCATCTCGAATTCCGCAGCGATCGCTTCGTGGCTGCCGTCAATCGCGGCGAGGGCGAAAACGGTACGATCACGCTGGCTTACGTCGTCCGCGCCGTCACGCCTGGTACCTACGACCTGCCGGCCGCGAACGTCGAAGACATGTATCGTCCGCAGCTGTCGGCGCGCACGGCAGCCGGTGCGATGACGGTCTCGACGGCACCCTGATGGGCCGCCTGAGGCGCATCGGTATAAGCTTGGGGGTGGCTGCCATCACGGCCACTGCCTCGGTCGCTGCGCTGGATTGGGCTGACAGAAACTACCCTCCCCCGCTGGAGGAAGCGCGCGCAGTCTCGACCGAAATTCTCGATCGCGACGGCCAGCTCTTGCGTGCCTTTGCCACGAAAGAAGGCCTCTGGCGCTTGGAAACAACAGTCGATGACGTCGACCCTGCTCTCATCCGCATGCTGATCGCCTATGAGGACAAGCGCTACGCGGACCATCACGGCGTTGACCTCATGGCGCTGGGACGTGCCGCCTGGCAACTGGCCGCCAACGGCCGCATCGTTTCGGGCGCATCCACCCTGTCCATGCAGGTCGCCCGCCTGATCGAGCCTCGTCGCGAGCGATCGCTGACCGCCAAACTCATCCAGATCGCCCGCGCGATCCAGTTGGAGCGGCGTCTGTCGAAGACCGAGATCCTCAATCTCTACCTGACCCATGCCCCCTATGGCGGCAATCTGGAAGGCGTGCGCGCAGCAAGCCTCGCCTGGTTTGGCAAGGAGCCGAAGCGGCTGTCGACTGCCGAGGCCGCTCTGTTGGTCGCCCTGCCGCAACTGCCGGAAAAGCGCCGCCCCGACCGCTACCGCCACAACGCACACGAAGCGCGCAAGCGGGTCCTGGAACGCGCTCGCGAAGCCGAAGTCGTCGACAAGACGGAGGTCGAGCTCGCGCTGAACGCATCCCTCCCGTCTATGCGCAGGCAGTTGCCGGCGCTGGCGCCCCATCTCGCCGAAGCCGCACGGCGCAAGGCACCCGAGATCAGCACCCACCAGACCACCATCCTGCGGCCTGTACAGGAGACCCTGGAAAAAGTGGCGCTCGAAGCGGGCCGCAAGCTCGATCCCAAGGTCTCGCTCGCCTTGCTGATGGCCGATGCCAGCACCGGCGAGATTGTCGCAGAAGTTGGAGCTGCCGACTATTTCGATGCCTCCCGCTCCGGCTGGATCGACATGACACGCGCCGAGCGTTCCCCCGGCTCGGCGCTGAAACCCTTCATTTACGGCCTCGCGTTCGAGCAGGGGCTGGTGGCTCAGGAAACCATTGTCGAGGATCGCCCGGCCGACTTCTTCGGCTACCGCCCGAAGAATTTCGACATGCAGTATCAGGGCGATGTCAGCATCCGACAGGCTCTGCAGCTGTCGCTCAACGTGCCGGCCGTGCGTCTTCTTGACGCCGTCGGTCCGTCTCGCCTGATGGTTCGCCTCCGACGCGGCGGGGTCACCCTGAAACTGCCCCCCAACGAAGCGCCAGGCCTCGCAATCGCGCTTGGCGGCACCGGCATCACGCTGAAGGATCTCGTGCAGCTTTATGCCGGTCTCGCAAATCGCGAACAGCCGGTCCGGCTCGGCGACGGCATCCGCGACAAGGCCGAACTTGTTGACGAAGAGTCGCTTTTCGAACCCGCAGCCGCCTGGACGGTGGCAGACGTCCTCGGCGACGTCCTGCCTCCAACCAGCAGCCCGCCCGCCGGCATCGCCTACAAGACCGGCACCAGCTACGGGTACCGCGACGCATGGTCGGTCGGCTATGACGGTCGTTATGTGCTCGGCGTCTGGATCGGTCGCCCAGACAATGCCGCCGTCCCCGGCATATCCGGCTATCAGACGGCAGCCCCGATCCTCTTCGAAGCCTTTGCCAAATCCGGCCTTGCCGGAACGGCCCTGCCCCGCGCCCCGACAGGTGCGAACCGCATCGCCGCATCGGACCTGCCGCAATCGCTTCGCCGCTTTTCCTTGGAATCCAATGGCCTGATTGCGGTTTCCGCGCGCGAGCGGCCACCACGGATCGTTTATCCCCTGGAAGGTTCGGTTCTCGAACGCGGCAAGGGCGCGGATGGCGAGGCTTTGCCTGTCGTCATGAAGATGCAAGCCGGACGCGCGCCCTTTCGGTGGCTCGTCGATGGCAAACCGATGCGTGAATCCACGCGCCGCAGAACCGGCGAATGGCATCCCGAAGGCATAGGGCAATCGACCCTGACCGTGATCGATGCGGAAGGGCGAGCCGCTTCAGTCAATGTCTTCGTCCGGAATTGACACGCCTGTTGCTGGCAGCCGTGATCCACCGCAGGACGGCTCGCGTAGACGATCCCGTTAACCCATTTTGAACGGGAGATCTTCGTTATGACCAGCAGCATGCGTGCCGGACTGATCACGCTCCTGACGATCGCGCTCATCGCCCCGGCAGCGATGGCGAACGAGCGCTTTACCGCCTCCACCATCAAGGAAGAAATCATCGGCAAGCGCATCTACCTCGCCGTGCCCTTTGGTGGGGAATTTCCGCTGAACTATCGTCCGA
The DNA here is from genome assembly GCF_001295785.1 of Rhizobium sp. AAP116. NCBI lineage: Bacteria > Pseudomonadati > Pseudomonadota > Alphaproteobacteria > Hyphomicrobiales > Rhizobiaceae > Rhizobium > Rhizobium sp. AAP116. The sequence continues at coordinate 56,758 of NZ_LJIB01000005.1, read as the reverse complement.
ACGGTCAGGTGGATGGGTCGGGCGAAGCCCTAGGTCTCGGCCGCTTCGCCAAGCCGAATGACAAAGGCAAATGGTGGATCAACGGTGACCGCCTCTGTCAGCAATTTACCAGCTGGTACAAGGGGGCGCCGATGTGCTTCGAACTGATCCGCACCGGTGACAAGCGCTTGAAATGGATTCGCGACAACGGCGAAACCGGCACGGCGCGCATAGGCAACAGCATCTGACACAGCTTGTCGCGCCATGCATCGATCCCTATTCTGAACCATAAAGCAGAATGGGGATTGGAATGGCAGATCTGAGGAGCCGCCCGATCGGCGCGACAGCCATATTGGGGCGACGGGGCTATCCCGTTATCAGATCCGCGACCGGCGGTGAGCTTGAAATCGTGACCAGGCCGACCCAGGCCGGATTCAACCCCCTCGACCTGCTATTGGCATCGCTTGCCGCCTGCATGAGCATGAGCACGCGGATCGCCGCCCGCGAACTGGGCCTCACCGATGAGTTCGAGGGGCTGCAGGTCGGGGTGACAGGGGAAAAGGCCTCGGACGAGCCCTCGCGTTTCGCCTCGATCACCGTGACACTGGCTTTCGAGGGCACTCTCGATCCGCATGATCAGTCGAGGATTGCGCACCGCGCCGAGGAAATCTGCACCGTCAGCAACAGCCTCTCGATTCGCCCCATATTACTGATCAGCTCCGCCTAACCGGCGAGACGCTGCAACGTGATTGCGTCAGGTTCTCCGCCACAGAACACGTCGAGAGCCTCGCGGAAGATCGCAGCGTCGTCGGGATCGGCAGCGGCCGCAAACAGCGTCATGGATGATCGGAACTTCATGTCGTCGGGTTGACCGAAAATCTCCAAAAGGCTTCGGTCCGGATGCGCCAGCACGGCCCGGGTGACCGTACGCAGGCGCTCTCCGAGGATAGGATGCGCGAGATAGGCACGCGCCTCATGAAGCGACCTCAAGGCAAATCGCTGGGCAATCGGCGATCGGCCCAACCCCGCCAGTTGCGGAAAGATGAACCACATCCAGTGACTGCGCTTCAGGCCGCCCTGCAATTCCCGAAGCGCCTGTGCGTGAGTTTCCCGCTGCGCTTCGACGAAGCGCTCGAGGTCGACGAGAGAATGATCTCCAGCCATCTGTGCCTTGCTCCTCTTGCCTTAACGCTGGTCGGGCAGGCCATCGCCAATGCCTGATACGATCAACTAATCCGCCCTATCCGCCTTAATTCTTGACGTCGGACCAATGTTCGTTAACAAGAATGTGAGGCGCCGTGATTTCAGCATCACCGCGCCCAAACCTGGTGCCGGGCCCCTCTGGCGAGAGTTTACGGCGCTCTCGTGATGTCGGTACCGCCAGCAAATTTCAGCCGGCGGATTCTAGAAAAATGAACACTTGGATCATGCTTCATGCGAAGGCGTGCAGGACGCTTCGCATCTCCCCTAATTTCGTCTCCTCCAGCCTGGAGGACCGCACATGAGCACCGCAGCAGCAACGAGTGGCAATTCCACTCTCGGTTACTTCCGCTGGGCCTTCATCGTCACGGCGATCGGCCTGCTTCTCGGCGCCGTTCTCGGATGGCAGATGAGCGGCACAATCTCCGGCATGGCGACCATCTTCTTCATCTGCTCGGTCCTGGCCGTGCTTGAAATCTCCCTGTCCTTCGACAACGCCATCGTCAACGCCAACAAGCTCAAGGACATGACGCCCGTCTGGCAACGGCGCTTCCTGACCTGGGGTATCCTCATCGCCGTCTTCGGTATGCGCATCATCTTCCCGCTGTTGATCGTGGTGATCGCGGCGCAGATCGGCCCGATCGAAGCCGTGATCCTCGCCGCCCGCGAGCCCGCGGAATATGCGCGCATCATGAACGATGCGCATCTGCCGATCGCGGCCTTCGGCGGTACCTTCCTGATGATGGTCGGCCTCACCTACTTCTTCAACCAGGAGAAGGACATCCACTGGATCGAGTGGCTCGAAAGTCATATGGCGCGCTCCGCCTCGATCAAGGGTATCGAGATTGCGCTCGTGCTGCTCCTGATCCTGCTGTTCTCCAATCTTCTTGACGGCGAAGAGGCGACGACCTTCGTCTATTCGGCGATCTATGGTCTCGTGACCTTCCTCGCCGTCGAAGTTCTCGGCGGTCTGCTCGACGCCTCGCAGCGTGCCATGAGCGAAGCGGCCAAGGGTGGCCTCGGCGCCTTCATCTATCTTGAAGTGCTGGACGCCAGCTTCTCTTTCGACGGCGTCATCGGCGCCTTTGCACTGACGCAGAACCTCTTCATTATTGCGATCGGCCTTGGCATCGGCGCCATGTATGTGCGCTCGATGACCATCATGCTCGTCGAAAAGGGCACGCTCGCCGAATATCGATACCTCGAACACGGCGCCTTCTACGCCATCCTGATCCTGTCGGTGATCATGTATGTGCAGACACTGTTCCACATCCCGGAAGTGATCACCGGTCTTGGCGGTGCTGCACTCATCGGCATCTCGCTGTGGTCCTCGATCAAGTACAATCGGGAAGAGCGGGAAGAAGAAGAACGTCTCTCCGGCGAAAGCGTCGCCGAGAATATCTGACCGAGAGCGTTTGAGAAAAGTGAGAAAGGCCGGCCTTCGCGCCGGCCTTTGTCGTTCGGATGCGCGAAGTGTCACTCCGGGCCGAGATCCGTCTTTTGCGATCCGATCTCCGGCAGCGATCCCGTGCCCGGCGTCTTCATCGGATCCTGCAGCTCCTTCTTGTCGTGAGGACCGGCCGCCGGCATGTCTTCCGCGTGAGACTTGTCCTGTTCGACTTGCCGCTTGCGCGAATGTTCGATCTCTTCAGTCATGGATGTCTCCTTTGCTGGGACATTGGAAACCTGCAAACAAGCGCCGAGGTTCCGCCCATTCGACACGACCGCGCCGGAACCGACGACGGACGACGACGTTCGATATGCATGTGAAGTGGAGGAGAGCCCGCATGACCACCGCAAAGACCACCGAAGCGCACGGCCATCAGACGCCACGCGAGGAGCACGACACCAGGAGCGATCGCCTGGAACTGTCCGAACGAGACGAAAAGGCAGACCTTGAGGACGAACCAACCGAACAGGGCGTAGATCTCGATTCCAAGCGTCGGATAGATTGAAGGCAATCACCATGAACACAGCCAATCCTCAGCTTGAAGGTCTCTATCTCGCGATTTCTGCTCTTGTCCGCCGCATGATCGACAAGGGCCTGCTCGACCCGGATGACCTTCATCAAGCGATGGCAGAGGCCCGGCAAGCGGCGGAACAGGATCTGCAAACGTCCTCGCTCTCCGACGCCAACCGGAAGGCAGTCCTCTTTCCGATCGACCTCCTCGACAAGGCGGACGGCGACGTCGAAAGCTTCCGCGCTTTGGTCCGGCTAATCGCGACGCGCCAGTAGCCGACCAAATGCGGGCAGGCGATCTTGCGTCGACCAAAAGCTCTCCTACATCTTGGCGGTTACAGGAGAGCCAAACCCATGACCATAATCGCGCCGCTAGACAGCACCACTGCTGAGGGCGGGGTGGCATCCAGACGATTGGCCAGGCTTCGAGCCCATGTCGCCGAAGCGGGTTCAGTAACCCTGGATGAGTTGATGTCGGCCATGGGCCGCAGCAGCATCGCCTTTGCAATCCTGATCCTCTCTCTTCCGGCGCTCACTCCCATCCCCGGTCCGTTTGGCCTCGTCTTCGGGAGTTGCCTCGCGATCATCTCGCTCCAGATCATCGCGGGTTTCAGACGCATCTGGTTGCCGCAATTTCTGGGACGACGGCAGGTTTCCGGCGGAACGATCGAACTCATGGTTCGCTACACGGCGCCCCTCGTGGCGCGCGTGGAAACTCTCCTGCGCAAAAACCGCCTGCGGCGCTTCGCCGGACCACGTGCTCAGGCATTTCTTGGCCTACCCGTTCTTTTGCTTGCCATCGCCGTCGCGCTACCGATCCCTTTCGGCAACATGCTTCCCGTGGCGGCCCTCGTGATGATCGCGCTTGGCCTCATGGAGCGGGACGGTCTGGTGACGATCCTGGGTTTGGGCATTGGCGTGATCGCACTTGGGTCGACCGGCGGCCTCGTCTATGCTGCGGCCTGGGGACTGGGCTCGATTGTCGGCCCGTGAAAAAAATCTTTTCGGCGATGGAATAGGATCGCTGTCGGCTCCGTATACTGGGGCATGACGACGAACTCGAACCCGTTCAATGTGATTGGCCAGCTCGCAGCCCTGCGACGCTACGCCCGTTCGCTCGTCAGAAATCCGGACGAGGCGGAAGACCTCGTTCATGATGCACTTATCCGGGCCCTGGAGCGCAGGTCGACCTTCAAGAGCGGGGGCAGCATCCGCAACTGGCTGATGTCCATCCTGCACAATACGCATATCGACCGCCTTCGCCGGGACCGCGCCGCCAGTCGGCGCCAGGATGCGACACTGGAGCTGACCGATATGGTGGCGCCTGCGGGTCAGGAGCATTCGGTACGGCTGGCGCAGGTACGCGACGCCTTCCTGTCTCTTCCGGAAGACCAGCGCGAAGCGCTCCATCTCGTGGCCATCGAGGAGCTTTCCTATCAGGAAGCGGCCGATGTCCTGAATATCCCCGTGGGCACGCTGATGTCCCGCGTTTCCCGCGCCCGCGCCCGGCTAAGGGCGATGGAAAGCGGCGAGGACGCGAACCTCGTGCCCCACCTCAGAATCGTTGGAGGAAACCCCGATGACCAGCAATGATCCTGTAATCGAGGCCGACCTGCACGCCTATGTCGACGACCAGCTGGATGTTGGTCGCCGTATCGAGGTCGAGGCCTATCTGTCGGAGAATCCTGCGATCGCCGCCAAGGTCATGGCCGATCTGCGTGTGCGCGACGAATTGCGGCTGGCGCTTGCGGGCATGCCAGCAGTCGTGCGTCAGGAAACGCGCGATGCGGCACGGGTGCTGGAAAGCGCCTTCAACCGTCCGCGCACGATCGACGTCATTCGGCGTGCGGCGGCAGTCGTGCTTCTCGTGGGCGCCGGCTGGATCGCCCATGGTTGGATCGCCCCCGGCAGCATCGGCGAAGTTGTGGCCTCAGTGCCGCCGCCGCAGTTCGTAGAGGAGGCCGTGCGCGCGCATCAGACGGCGGAGCTGCGTGAAAAGATGAGCTCGCAGTCCGAAACGAGCCGCTTCGATCCGGCCGAGATCCGTTCCGCCACGGCCATCGTTCTGCCGGCCATGCCGGATGACTGGACCGTGCGGGACGCCCAGATTTTCCCCTCGACCTACGGACCGAGCGTCGAGCTCGAGGTCGAGCCCCAATTCGGCGAGAGGTTGTCCCTCTTCGCCGTCAGGCCTGGCAATTTTGCCGTTCAGCAGGTGCTGCTGAAGCAGGAGGGTCAGACCAACGCAGCCTATTGGCAGATCGGCGAGGTTGCTTACGCGCTGATCTCCGAAACCCAAAACCCGGACAGGCTGGCCGAACAGGCCCGCAAGCTTGCCCGGACCCTTTACTGATCCATTCAAGGAGGTAACTGACTATGGATCCCATCCAGAACCGCTTCGGCTACGGTGCTCAGGCCCAGTCCGCAGCACTTTTCGACGAAGGTCTGCGCAAGCACATGCTGCGCGTCTACAACTACATGGGCCTCGGGCTGGTCATCACCGGCATCGTCGCCTTCGTGGTGAGCCAGACCCCGGCGCTCTACGTGCCGATCTTCTCGACCCCCTTGAAGTGGGTCGTGATGCTGGCCCCGCTCGCCTTCGTCTTCTTCTTCTCGTTCCGCATACACGCGATGTCGGCCGCGACCGCGCAGATGGCCTTCTGGGCCTTCGCGGCCGTGATGGGTCTGTCGCTGTCGTCGGTCTTCCTGGTCTTCACCGGAACCTCGATCGCCCGCACGTTCTTCATCACCGCGACCATGTTTGGCGCGATGAGCCTCTACGGCTACACCACCAAGCGTGACCTGTCGCAGTTCGGCTCGTTCCTGATGATGGGTCTGATCGGTGTCGTCATCGCCTCGATCGTCAACATCTTCCTAGGCTCGAGCGCCCTGCAGTTCGCGATCTCGGTGATCGGCGTCGTCGTCTTCGTCGGCCTGACCGCCTGGGATACCCAGAACATCAAGCAGCAGTATGCCGAGAACTTCGACCAGGAGAGCCAGCAGAAGCTCGCCGTCTTTGGCGCTCTGTCGCTGTACCTGAACTTCGTCAACCTGTTCCAGCTTCTGCTGAGCCTCACTGGCCAGCGCGAAGAATAAGATAAAAACGCGTCGGGAGAACGCTTTGACAGGGAAACGCCCGGGTATTGCCCGGGCGTTTTCACGAGATGAGAAGCAAGCCTGGCTCAGACAATCCCGCCGGAGCCACCCTTGACCGCAGGACGCTCGGCCGCAACGCGGAACCGGTAGCCACTGGCACGATAGGTCGCCACCGGATCGATGGCACCACCAGCCCGCAGCCGCGCTTCTGCAAGAATCGGCTCGACATCGGTCCGATAGGCACGCTTCAACGTTTCGGATGCCATCAGTGCGTCATTGCCGTTTTGATAACCCTCCAGTTCGGTCCGATCGACGAGCAGCGCCTGCGCATAGGCACGACGGATCTCGTTGGCGCTGGAAATCAGGCTCTCGATCGGATCCGTCACATTGTGGCTCTGATCGATCATATGGGCAGGGTGGAAATCCTTTACGCCGCGATGCTCGGCATCGACCAGCTCGTTGAACACGAGGAATAGGCGATAGGGTTCGACAGATCCGGCATCCAGATCATCGTCACCATATTTCGAGTCGTTGAAGTGGAAGCCGCCGAGCTTGCCGAACTGGATGAGCCGCGCAACGATCATTTCGATATTGGTGTTCGGCCCATGATGCCCGAGGTCGACGAGGCAATAGGCCTTTTCTCCCAGCGTCTGCGCGATCAGGTAGTTCGTGCCCCAGTCCTGCACGACGGTGGAATAGAAGGCCGGCTCGTACATCTTGTGTTCGGAAAACAGCCGCCAGTCGTCCGGCAACGCCTTGTAGATGTCGCGCATCCCATCGAGATAACGCTCGAACTGGAGGGTAAAATTACTCTGGCCGGGGAAGTTGGAACCATCGCCGATCCAGACCGTCAGCGCCTTGGAACCGAGCGCGGCGCCGAGTTCGATGCACTCAATGTTGTGCTCGACGGCCTGACGACGGGTCGCTGCGTCCACATGGCTGAGCGAACCGTATTTGTAGGAATGCGCCTGATCAGCGCCATCCGAAAAGGTGTTGGAATTCATCGCGTCAAAGCCGAGCCCGAGCGCATCGGCCTTGGCTTTCAGCTCCTTCGGGTCAGCCTTGTCCCAGGGGATATGCAGCGAAACGGTCGGCGTGGCGCGGGTCAACTGCTGGATCACGCCGCAGTCGTCGAGCTTGTCGAAGATATGGCGCGGCTCGCCCTGCCCCGGAAAGCGGGCGAAACGTGTGCCACCGGTCCCGACACCCCAGGAGGGTACGGCCACGAAGAATTCCGCGACCTTCGCAGTGACGGCCTCGATGTCGATGGAACTGCGCGCCAGCTTCTCGCCCAGCGCCTGGAAATCGCTGCGGTGAGCCGCCTCGCGCTTGTCATTGTCAGCCGCAACGATATCGACGGGAATTCGGATCTCGCTCATTCTTTCCTCCACCTCGCGCGAACGATTACCATCGAAGCGCGTTTATCTGCTGTCTGAATTGAAAATCGGAGCCATCATGGACGTTCTTCGCATTCTGCTTGCCATCCTCCTGCCGCCGGTCGGCGTTTTCCTCCAGGTCGGCATCGGCCTGCATTTCTGGCTGAACATCCTGCTCACGCTCTTCGGCTATATCCCGGGCATCATCCATGCCATCTGGGTGATCATCCGCAAGTAGGATCCCGCCGCGGCGCATGCGCCGCGACGGCTTGGGAGATCAGCGCGGGAAGCTCTGCGCATTGCCGGCATCGACATTGATAATGTTGCCGGTCGATTTCGCCGAAAGATCGGAGGCGAGGAAGTAGATCGCCTCGGCGATGTCTTCCGGGAAAACATTCAGCTTCAGCATCGAGCGGTTGCGGTAATGCTCCTCGAGATCGGTGACTTCGATCTTCGAGGAGGCCGCCCGCTGCTCGCGCCATTCGCCGTTCCAGATCTTCGACCCACGCAGCACCGCGTCCGGATTGACCGTGTTCACCCGGATGCCGGCATCTGCCCCTTCAAGGGCCAGGCAGCGGGCGAGATGAATCTCGGCAGCCTTGGCCGTGCAATAGGCGGATGCATTGGGCGACGAGGCGAGACCGTTCTTCGAGGCAACGAAAACGACGTTGCCGCCGAGCTTCTGACGCCGGAACAGCCGGAAGGCTTCGCGCGAGACGAGGAAATAGCCGGTGGCCAGGATGCTGATATTCTTGTCCCACATCGCAAGCGTCGTGTCCTCGACCGGAGCCGAAGAGGCAATCCCGGCATTCGAGACCAGGATATCGACGCCACCGAATTCGACGCAAGCTTCTGAGAAGGAGCGTATAACCGCATCCTCGCGCGTCACGTCGAGCTGAACGGAGCGGACCACATCCGCGCCATGGCGCTTCGAGAAGTCGGCGACCGTCTGCTCCAGTGCTACAGCATCGATATCGGCCAGCACCACGCAGGCACCTTCCGCCATCAGCCGGTCGGCGGTCGCCCGGCCAATGCCGCCGGCGCCGCCGGTGACGAAGGCTACGCGTCCTGCGAGGCTCTTCGGCTTCGGCATGCGCTGCAGCTTTGCCTCTTCGAGCAGCCAGTATTCGATATCGAAAGCTTCCTGCTCCGGCAGTCCCTGATATTCGGAAACCGTCGAGGCGCCGCGCATGACGTTGATCGCATTGACATAGAACTCACCGGCAATGCGGGCCGTCGCCTTGTCCTTGGCAAAGGACAGCATGCCAACGCCCGGAACCAGGAAGATCACCGGGTTCGGATCACGGATGGCGGGCGAATTGTCGTGTTTGCAGGTCTCGTAATAGCGGGTGTAGTCGGCCCGATAGGCTTCGAGAGCCTTGCCCAGACCGGCAAGAACCGCGTCCACATCGGGCTTTGCCGGATCGAAATCGACGATCAGCGGTCGGATCTTGGTGCGCAGGAAATGGTCAGGGCAGGACGTCCCGAGGCTCCCCAGCGGCTGCAGGTTCTTCGAATTGACGAATTCCAGCACGGCATCCTGGTCGTCGAAATGCCCGAGCTTGCGCTCGCCCTTGCCGATCCGTCCGCGGATCTCGGGCATCAGACGGGCAGCAATCGTACGACGCTCGTCTGCCGGCAGGCTCTTCGATACCGCACCGCCGAAGACCGTCTTGCCCTCGGTCTCCTTGGCAAACCACTCGATCGCCTTGTTGATGATCTCGAGCGTCAGGAGATAGCAGTCCTTGGCGTCATCGGCCCAGGTAAACAGACCATGGCTTTCGAGCACGACGCCCTTTGCAGTCGGATTGGCCTTCACAAAGGCTTCGAGGTCGAGACCGAGCTGGAAACCCGGGCGGCGCCAGGGCAGCCATCCGATCTCGGAGCCGAAAATCTTCTGCGTCAATTCCTTCGAATTCTTCGAGGCCGCAATCGCGATGATCGCGTCAGGATGCATGTGATCGACATGCGTGAAGGATACGAAACCATGCAGCGGGGTATCGATCGAGGCCGCACGTGGGTTCAGGTTGAAGGTGCAATGCGGCAGGAAGCCGACCATGCGGTCTTCGTCATGCACCCCCTTGTAGATGCCCTTCAGTGCTTCGAGCTTATCCTGATAGAGAGTCGCAAAACCATCGAGCTTGATCGTTCCGACGTCACCGCCAGACCCCTTGACCCAGAGAATCTTGACCGTCTGCCCCGTCAGCGGATCGATCTCCATCACCTTGGCGGAGGTATTGCCGCCCCCATAATTGGTGATGCGCTTGTCGGCACCCAGCAGGTTGGATCGATACAGAAGCTTGCCGGGCTCATCAAGCGTGGCGGCATAAGCATCATCCCAACGGTTTTCGAGAAGGCGGGTTTGGCCCGTCATGACATCCTCCCTGCAATTATCTCATGAGCAGTCGGCGACGGCTCATCTCCTTCTTGTTCGCAGATATCGCGCAGCCGCCGCCCGATTGTCAATCAATTTCGATCAGTTCTTTTCATTGTGCGCTGCAATATTATTATTTTTGATCGTTTCTGATTGACAGCGTAAAAACATTGCGAATAAATCACCGTCAGGAGGACCCCATGCACGAACGCGAACGCCATCGCATCATTCTGAGCGCGATCCAGGAAAAGCCTGTGATCACAGTGCAGGATATTGCCGAGCTTACCGAGGCTTCAGAAGCCACAATCCGCAGGGATATCGCGTCTCTTCATGTGCAGGGAAAGCTGAGACGCGTCCGCGGTGGCGCCGAGGCAGTCCATCCCCCGCAGCTCGGCAATCTCGCAGCACGCCCCTTCCGCGTCTCCGAATCGGTCAACATCGACAAGAAACGCGCAATTGCGCGCGCAGCGGTCGATCTCTGCGAAGAAGGTGATTCGATCATCATCAATGGCGGCACCACCACCTTCCAGATGGTGCATTTCATGTCGGCCCGCCGCCTGCAGGTGATGACCAATTCCTTCGCCATTGCCGAGCACCTGGTGAAGCACTCGAAATGCACGGTTTCGGTTCCCGGCGGCGCGATCTATCGTGACCAGAGCCTGATCCTGTCGCCCTTCGAGAATGATGCGATCCGCAACTTCTATGCCCGCCGCATCTTCATCGGGGCCCAGGGCATCAACGCCCACGGCGTGATGGAATCGGATGCACTGGTCATCCAGAGCGAACAGAAGCTGGTGCGTCAGGCCGAAGAGCTGATCGTCATGGTCGATTCCAGCAAGTTCGCCAAGCGCTCCAGCCTGATCCTGTGCGCGCTCGACAAGGTGTCGACGATCATCACCGATGACGGAATTTCCGACGAGGCGGCCGCCATGGTCACCGACGCCGGCGTGAAGCTCATAACCGTGAAGCCCATGGCTTCATCGGCAAGGGAGGATACCTCGTCGGTCGCTTAAGAGGAGGCGCCGGGAGGGAGAGTAAAGCAGTTCATCAACCTGGGAGGAAAACATGAAACTGACGAAAATCTTGCTGGCCAGTGCCGCCATTGCACTCGCCACCATGGGCTCTGCCGCACAGGCAGCTGACATGAAAATCGCACTCGTGGTGAAGTCACTTGGTATTGGCTTCTTCGAAGCCGCCAACAAGGGCGCTCAGGAAGCAGCTGCGGAACTCGGCGGCGTAGAAGTGATCTACACCGGCCCGACCTCGACCACGGCCGAAGGCCAGATCGAAGTCATCAACTCGCTGATCGCGCAGGGCGTCGATGCCATCGCGATCTCGGCAAACGACCCGGACGCAGTTGTCCCCGCCCTCAAGAAGGCCATGGACCGCGGCATCAAGGTCATCTCGTGGGATAGCGGTGTCGCCCCAGAAGGCCGCATCATGCACCTCAACCCGTCGTCCAACGCGCTGATCGGCAAGATGTGCCTGCAGCTCGCCGCCAACCATCTGCCCGACGGCAAGGGTGACTTCGCCATCCTGTCTGCCACCACCACCTCGACCAACCAGAACATCTGGATCGAGGAGATGAAGGCACAGCTGAAGGACTTCCCCGGCCTCAACCTCGTCACGACAGTTTATGGTGATGACCTCGCCGACAAGAGCTACCGCGAAGCGAACGGCCTCCTGACCTCGCAGCCGAACGTCAAGGTCATTGTGGCCCCGACGACCGTCGGCGTTCTCGCCGCCTCCCAGGCCGTCAAGGATGCCGGCAAGATCGGCGACGTCTACGTCACCGGCCTCGGCCTCCCCTCCGAAATGGCGGGCGCCATCCAGTCGGGTGCAACGAAGGAATTCGCCATCTGGAACCCGATCGATCTCGGCTACTCCGCCACCCAGATCGCTTATCGTCTCGCCAAGGGCGAAACCGATGCGGCTCCTGGCTCGGAAATCGAAGCCGGCCGCATGGGCAAGATCAAGGTCGGTGACGGTGGCGAAGCCGCCATGGCAGACCCCTTCGTCTACAACGCCTCGAACATCGAGGAATTCTCCAAGATCTTCTGATCTCGGCGGACCAGACCCGGCGGCTCGAGCCGCCGGGATTTTCCTTCAGTCGGTAAGTAAAATGATGACCGTTCAATCTGCCAAGCTCGCGGCGGGCGCGATCCCGGCTGGCGAGCCCATTCTCGAAATGCGCGGCATTTCCCAGATCTTTCCGGGCGTAAAGGCGCTCGACAAGGTAGATATCGCCCTCCACCCGGGCAAGGTGACCGCGCTGATCGGCGAGAACGGCGCCGGCAAGTCGACTCTCGTCAAGATCCTGACCGGTATCTATCGCCCGAACGAAGGCGAGATCCGCATCGACGGAAAGCCAACCGCCTTCTCCAACGCCCAGGAGGCGATCGACGCAGGTGTGACAGCCATCCATCAGGAGACGGTGCTCTTCGACGAACTGACTGTCGGCGAAAACATCTTCCTCGGCCACGCGCCGCGCACGCGCTTTGGCCTGATTGACTGGCGCACCATCAACGATCGCTCCCGGGACCTGATGAAGGCGCTGGAAAGCGACATCGACCCGACCACCAAGCTCAAGGATTTTTCGATTGCCCAGCGCCATCTGGTCGCGATTGCCCGCGCACTCTCCGTCGATGCCCGTATCGTCATCATGGACGAACCGACGGCCGCCCTCTCGCGCAAGGAAATCGACGATCTCTTCCGCATCGTCGAGGGTTTGAAGCGCCAGGGCAAGGCGATCCTCTTCATCAGCCACAAGTTCGACGAACTCTACGAAATCGCCGACAACTACGCCGTCTTCCGCGATGGTCGCATGGTCGGCGCAGGCGTGCTCAGGGACACACCCCAGGACGAGATCGTGCGGATGATGGTGGGACGCGACGTGCACGACGTCTTCCCGAAAACCGAGGCCGTGATTGGCGCACCGGTTCTCAGTGTCGTGGGCTACAGCCACGAAACCGAATTCCGCGACATCAGCTTCACCCTCAACAAGGGAGAGATCCTCGGCGTCTACGGCCTGATCGGTGCCGGCCGCTCCGAACTCTGCCAGTCGATTTTCGGCATCAACAGGCCAAAATCCGGCAGGTTGGAACTCGAAGGTCGCGAGATCACCATTCGCAACACCTCGGATGCGATCGCAGCCGGCATCGTCTATGTGCCCGAGGAACGTGGTCGCCACGGCCTGGCGCTGGAACTGCCGATCTACCAGAACATGTCGCTGCCCTCACTGATCCGCACCTCGGTTGCAGGCTTCCTGAAGGCGACCAATGAGCTGAAGCTCGCTCGCCGCTTTGCCGAACGGCTCGACCTGCGCGCGGCCGCCCTCTCCGTTCCCGTCGGCACGCTCTCGGGCGGCAACCAGCAGAAGGTCGTGATCGGCAAGTGGCTCGCCACCTCGCCCAAAGTCATCATTCTCGATGAACCGACGAAGGGCATCGACATCGGCTCCAAGGCCGCCGTCCATGCCTTCATCTCGGAACTCGCCAGCGAAGGCCTGTCGATCATCATGATCTCGTCAGAACTGCCGGAAATCCTCGGCATGTCGGACCGTGTGATGGTGATGCGCGAGGGCCTGCAAGCTGGCATTTTCGAGCGCGAAGGCCTGACCGCAGAGACGCTTGTGCGCGCCGCCACCGGCAATGCGTGAGGAATGACAATGCAGAACCTTTTGAAAAACCGCGAAATGCTGCTTGGCATGATCATCATCGGCATGATCATGAGCTTCACCACGCGGGCACCCAATTTCGCGACACCTGAAAACCTGGTGACGATCTTCAACGACACCTCGATCCTGATCATCCTGGCGCTCGGCCAGATGGTCGTGATCCTGACCAAGTCGATCGACCTCTCGGTTGCCGCCAATCTCGCCTTTACCGGCATGGCAGTCGCCATGCTCGACAGCGCCTATCCCGGCCTGCCGCTGGCACTCCTCGTTCTCATCGCAATCGGCATTGGTGCAGCCCTCGGCGCAATCAACGGCTTCCTCGTCTGGGCCCTGCAGATCCCACCGATCGTCGTGACGCTCGGCACGCTGACCATCTATCGCGGCATGAGCTTCGTCCTTTCAGGCGGCGCCTGGGTCAACGCCCACCAGATGCAGCCGGATTTTCTCGGCGTCCCGCGTCTGCCGGTGCTGGGCTTGCCGATCCTCTCCTGGGTGGCGATTGCAGTCATCCTGCTGGTCGGCTTCATCCTCGCCCGCACCCCCTTCGGCCGCTCGACCTATGCCGCAGGCGGCAATCCAGTCGCGGCCATCTATGCCGGCATTGACGTCGGTCGGGCCCGCTTCCTCGCCTTCGTGCTCTCGGGCGCGCTCGCCGGCCTTTCCGGTTACCTCTGGGTTTCACGTTATGCGGTCGCCTATGTCGACATCGCCGCCGGCTTCGAACTCGACAGCGTGGCTGCCTGCGTCATCGGCGGCATCTCGATTGCAGGTGGCATCGGCACCGTGATCGGCACGGTCTTGGGCGCCCTCTTCCTCGGCGTCATCAAGAATGCGCTCCCCGTCATCGGCATTTCGCCCTTCGCCCAGATGGCGATCTCGGGCATCGTCATCGTGCTCGCCGTCGTCTTCAACGCCCGCGCCGAAGCCAAGAAGGGCCGCATCATCCTGCGTGACCGCGCAGCCGGAAAGGAGGCAACGGCATGAGCACCGCACATGAACACACAAAGCGCGTCATCCCCGACCGGCTAGAAACACCCTTCCGCCGACTGCTCGGCAGCTGGGAAGTACTGCTCTTCTGCGTGGCGGTGCTGATCTTCATCGCCAATTCGTTTGCCTCGCCCTACTTCCTGAATGCCTGGAACCTGTCGGACGCCACCTTCAATTTCACCGAAAAGGCGCTGATCGCCTTTGCCATGGCGCTGCTGATCATCGCCGGCGAGATCGACCTCTCGGTTGCCGCGATCATCGCGCTCGCCTCGACCGCGATGGGCTATGCAGCACAGCTTGGCGTCGGGGCACCCGGTCTGGTCGCGATCGGGATCACCACCGGCCTTGCCTGTGGCGCCTTCAACGGCCTGCTCGTCGCCGGCCTGAAGCTGCCCTCGATCGTCGTGACCATCGGCACGATGAGCCTTTTCCGCGGCATCTCCTATCTGGTTCTCGGCGACCAGGCCTTCGGCAAATATCCGCCGGAATTTGCCTTCTTCGGCCAGGGTTACGTCTTCTGGGTCATCTCCTTCGAGTTCGTCCTGTTCCTGGTGATGGCGCTGCTCTTCGCCATCCTCCTGCACCGGACGAATTTCGGCCGCCACGTCTATGTCATCGGCAACAATCCACTGGCCGCCCGCTTTTCCGGCATCCCGGTCGAGCGCGTGAAGTTCATTCTCTTCCTGCTGACGGGCCTGATGAGCGGCATCGCCGCCGTCTGCCTCACCTCGCGCCTCGGCTCGACCCGTCCCTCGATCGCTCAAGGGTGGGAGCTTGAAGTCGTCACCATGGTCGTGCTCGGCGGCGTCTCCATCCTCGGCGGTTCGGGCACCATCGTCGGCGTCGTCATCGCCGCCTTCGTCATGGGCCTCGTCACCTTCGGCCTCGGTCTCCTCAACGTACCCGGCATCGTCATGTCGATCTTCATCGGCCTACTCCTGATCATCACCATCGCGCTCCCCATCGTCGCGCGGCGGATCAAGCATGCGAGGAACGCGCAATGAGCGAGACCGAACGCCACGTCTTCAAGATGAAGCTCAATCCGGGCATGGAGGCGGAGTATAAAAAGCGCCATGACGAGATCTGGCCTGATCTCGTCGACTTGCTGCATGATGCCGGTATCAGCGACTACACGATCCATCTCGATCCGGAGACGAACCTGCTGATCGGCGTCCTGACCCGCACCCGGAACCACGGCATGGCGGCACTGCCATCGCATCCGGTGATGATACGCTGGTGGGGCCACATGTCCGACATCATGGCCACCAACCCCGACAATTCGCCCTGGGCCGTCGATCTGAAACCCGTCTTTCACATGCCATGAGCCAGTCTTTCCAACGCATCGCCGTCATCGACATCGGCAAGACCAATGCCAAGGTGGTGCTGGTTGATGGGATGACCGGCACCGAACTGGCAGTCCGAAAAACCGCGAATACGGTCATCCCCGGCCCGCCCTACCCGCACTTCGATGTCGAGGCGCTTTGGGCGTTCCTGCTGGGGTCTCTGAGGGAATTCGCCGCCGGACCTGGCTTCGACGCCTTGTCGATCACCACGCATGGCGCATCGGCAGCCCTGCTGGACGACGAGGGCAGCCTTGCGATGCCGGTGCTGGACTACGAACATCTCTACCCACACGAGACAACTGAGGCCTATGGCAAGCTGCGGCCGGATTTTTCGGAAACCTTCTCGCCAGCTCTCACAGGGGGCCTGAACGTCGGGGCGCAGTTACACTATCAGAAGACAACTTTCTCGGACAAGTTCGACAAGGTCGCAACGATCCTCACTTATCCGCAGTACTGGGCTTACCGCCTGACGGGTGTTGTCGCCAACGAGCGGACCTCGCTTGGTTGCCACACCGATCTCTGGCACCCGTTTGAAGGGCGTTATTCGAAGCTGGTTGACACCCTTGGTATCCGCGAGTGGATGGCCCCCTTGCGCTCCGCTTTCGAGGCCCTCGGGCCCATCAGACCGGAGGTGGCCCACGCGATCGGCCTGCAGATCCCGGTACCCGTCTATTGCGGACTTCACGATTCCAACGCGTCGCTATTGCCGCATCTCGTGGGCTTCGGCAGCCCTTGCACTGTCGTGTCCACGGGAACTTGGGTGATCTGCTTCGGCGTCGGCGCCAAGCCGCAAAGATTGGATCCCTCGCGCGATACGCTGGTCAATGTCGACGCCAACGGTCAGGCGGTTCCCTCGGCCCGCTTCATGGGCGGACGCGAATGGGACCTTCTGACCCGCGACATGGCGGTCGTCCCCATTAAGGAGGAACTGATTGCCGCGACAGCGGTGATCGACGCAGGTTCGATGATCCTGCCGAGCGTGGTGATGGGTACCGGCCCATTCCCGGATTCGCATTTCCGTTGGATGAACGAGACGAGCTCTGTGAGCGAACGACTGGCCGCGGCCAGCCTCTACCAGGCCCTGATGACCCAAACCTGTCTCGACCTCATCGAGGCAGAGGGGCCGATCATCGTCGAGGGTCCATTTGCCGCCAATCAACTCTATCTTCGCGCGCTCCACACGCTGATGAAGCGTCCAGTCCACGCATCGGAAGCGACCACCGGCACGGCAATCGGCGCGGCCTTGCTGACGGGGATCACGATTGATGTTAAAATGCGGAGCATCGTCGACACGCTAGACGGACTGGACGATTATGCCCGGGAGTGGCGCTCAAGGGCCGGTAAAACCTAGGCCGTGACGAAGATCGTCCGGCACGGACAATCAACGTTTACCCGCTGATCCGGATGCTCAGAAACTTAAAGCGTGACGATCAGCACCGCTATAAAGCCGATCGAAACAGTCGCGGCGGCAACCGCGGCCCGCTGCCGGCAAACCTCGACAGAACGCCTGGATTTGGGGTCACCGAAAAGCTTCGCGATCGCATGTGACATGGCAGTCTCCCACGAACGGAGCCACTCATTGGCTCCGGCTGATATTGACACATTTTCGTCATAATCAGCGCCACGTCAACAATCACGACTAGATTGGTATTCTAAAGATATGCGTGTTGGGAAAATTCCTCTCTCGGGTGAGCCGGGACGTCAACGGAGTTCGCCCAGCCCGTGCGATCAGCAGGTCCAAGGCGAAACGCCACCCTTGTGGTCTTGTCAACCGACGGCCCATCAGCCAATACAACTGTTGAATTGTCAGACAACATGACAGACGAGAGTCGTACGCTTGTAAGGAGGAGCCATGACAACGCACACGACAGATGAGGCTTCGCGAAGGGCACTCGGACTGGCCGGGATGGCAGGCCCTGCAGTCATGCTGCTCGGAATGCTGCTCTTTGCGATGAACGATGCCATGGGCAAATGGCTGGTTGCGAGCTATGGCCTCGGCCAGGTCATCCTGATCCGCAGCATTGCAGCACTTCTGATCCTTGCGCCCTTCCTCTGGATGGCCGGCCTGAAGCCGATCGTCGAGGCAGAGCGACCCTGGCTGCAGTTCACGCGCGTCGTGCTTTCGACGCTGGAACTCTTCTGTTTCTACTACGCGGTCATGTATCTGCCGCTGGCCGATGTCATGACCTACTGGCTCGCAGCGCCGATCTATGTGGCGGCGGCAGCGCCTTTCCTGCTGGGAGAAAAGGTCGGCTGGCGGCGCTGGTCCGCAATTGCTATCGGCTTCATCGGGGTCGTGATCACGCTCGAGCCGTCGAGCGCCATGTTCACCACACCCGCTCTGATCTCGATCATCGGCACTGCCGCCTTCGCTTTCATGATGCTCTCGGGCCGCAGCCTGCGCGGCACGCCGGACAAGACGCTTGTACTGTTCCAGACGGGTGGAGCCGCAGTGGTCGGCCTGATTGCCGCCCCCTTCGGCTGGACACCGATCACGTCGGTGAATGAAATCCTGTTGCTGGGGCTTCTCGGCATCGTTGCCATGAGCGCGCACATGCTGGTCAACCGCGCCTTGAAAATCTCGGACGCCGCGACCGTCGCGCCGCTCCAATACACACTGCTGCTATGGGCTGTTGTCTTCGGCTATTTCTTCTTCGGCGAAGTGCCTCGACTGACAATGATCGTCGGTGCGACCCTCATCGTCGGATCGGGCCTGTTCATCTTCTTCCGTGAGCAGCAATTGAAGAAGCGGGACAAGGTCCTGCCCTCGGCCCCCAAATGATCAACTAAAAAGCCCGCAGCGGTTTCCCGCTGCGGGCTTCTTCTGGTGCGGCGCTCAAGAGCGCCACGACCAGGGAGGTCACTTACGGAGTTCGGCGAGCTTGGCGAGAATGTCGTCCACCACCTCGGCACCGATCGTCTCCTTGTGCTTTTCATAGACGATCATGGACTTTTCGCGGATGCGCTGCTGCTCTTCAGGCGAAAGCGTGTTCACCTCAAGGCCGGCTGCCTTGATCTTCTCCAGCGACTGCTTGTTGAGGTCGGCGATAACCGATCGCTCGACATCACGGCCAACCGTTGCGCATTCGCGCAAGGCCGCCTGTTCTTCCGGCGTATAGGTATCGAAGATCGCCTTGGAGAACAGGAAGAGGAACGGCGTATAGGCGTGGTTCGTCTCAGTGATATATTTCTGCACCTCGAAGAACTTAGAGGTGTCGATCGTCACATAGGGGTTTTCCTGGGCGTCGATGGTCTTGGTCTCGAGTGCCGAGAAAACTTCGCCGAATGCCATCGGGGTAGCGTTTGCGCCGAGGTTCTGGAAGGTATCGAGGAAGATGTTGTTCTGCATGACGCGAACCTTCATCCCTTCGAAGTCTTCCCACTTCGTCACCGGACGAACCGAGTTGGACAGGTTGCGGAAACCGTTCTCCCAATAGCCGAGGTTCACGAGGCCAACGGCTTCGAGCTTCTGGTTCATCATGTCGCCGAACTCGCCGTCGAGTACCTTGTAGGCCTCGTCAGCGGAGCCGAACAGGAACGGCAGGTCGAAGACACCAAGCGCCGGCTCGATGCCGACGAGAGGCGACGAAGACGTCACCACGGCTTCCTGGACGCCCGAACGCAGAGCCTGGGTCGCCTGGAGGTCGCCACCGAGGGCACCGCCCCAGAACGCCTGCAGCTTCAGTTTGCCACCGGACTTGTCATCCAGGCACTTCTGCATGGCCTCGATGCCGTTCCCGACAGGGTGATCGGCATTGATGCCGTTCGATACGCGGATGGTGCGGTCGTTGAATTCCGCAAAAGCCGGAACGGCTCCGGAAACGGCGAATGCCAGTGCTGTCGTTGCGAGTAGTATCTTCCTCATGGTGTATCCTCCCTTGGATTTTAATGAGTTGGTTGAACTTCGTTCCTCACCGTAGCCACTGCGCCGGCACGATGACGATCTCGGGAAATATGACGAGCAATACGAGAACGAGCACCTGCGCGAGCAGGAACGGAACAATGCCCGTCACGACTTTGCCGAGCGGTACGCGCCCGACCCCGCTGACCACGTTGAGCACCACGCCAACGGGCGGCGTGATCAAGCCGATGCAGCAGTTCATGATGAACATGACGCCGAAATAGACCGGATCGATGCCCGCCTGCTTGATGATCGGCATCAGCACGGGTGTCAGGATCAGGATGGTCGGTGTCAGGTCCAATGCGGTTCCGACGACGAGAACCAGTGCCATGATGACGAACATCAGCAGCATCGGCCGATCGATCAGAGGTTCGATGTAGCGCGTGATCTCGCCGGGAATATTGGCCGCAGTGATCAACCAGGCGGAGACCAGGGCCGCGCACACCAGGAACATGATGATCGAGGTTGTCTTGGCCGCCTGCAGGATGACCCGCGGCAGATCCCTCGGCTTCAGTTCCCGATAGATCACCATGCCGACGAACATGGCATAGGCAGCCGCAATGACAGCCGCCTCCGTAGGCGTCACCACCCCGGCCTTGATCCCTCCCAGGATGATAACCGGCATGCCGAGCGCCCAGGCCGCACGCCCTGTGGCTCGCAAGCGCTCTTTCGCCGGCGCTTTCGGCAAGGGCTTCACGTTGTCCTTGCGAACCACGATCTGCCAGGCAATGACAAGCGCGATCCCCATCAACATGCCCGGCACGATCCCCGCCATGAAGAGCTGTGTGATCGACACATTCGCGGCAACACCGAAGACGATGAACGCCATCGACGGCGGGATGACGGGTGCGATGATACCACCGGACGCAATGAGGCCGGCAGAGCGCGGCACGTTGTATCCCGCCTTTGCCATCATCGGGATCAGGATTGCGGCCAGAGCTGCCGTATCGGCAGCGGCCGAGCCTGAGATGCTGGCCATGATCACGGCGGCCATGATGGCAACGATACCGAGGCCGCCACGGATGTGGCCAACGCAGGCAATCGCAAACTCGATGATGCGCCGCGACAGGCCGCCGGAATTCATCAACTCGCCGGCCAGCACGAAGAACGGGATGGCGAGCAGCGTGAACGTGTCGGCGCCCGCGATCATGTTCTGCGCGATGATCTGGCTGTTGAACATGCCCATGTACCACATGAGCGTCACGCCGCAGAACATCAGAGCGAAGGCGACCGGAACGCCAATGGCCATGGCGCCGAGGAGCGAGGTGATAAAGACAAGAAGGGTCATCAGGCGCGCTCCACCAGCTTCTCAATGCCGTGGTGTTCGCCTGCAAAGGCTGCAATTTCACTTTCGGTGACACGCCCGGTGACCAGACGGAAGAGGCGTTCGAGCGCGATCAGACTACAGCCGGCGCCGGTGAAGAAGCCGATACCGTAGACCCAGCCCATGGAAAGTCCCGTAACGGGTGCGCTCATGCTGGCATTGATCGGCAACTGCTTCCAGGTTCCCCAGAAGAAGATGGCAGAAACGCCGAAAATGAGGAGATTGGACAAGATCATGCAGATGACCCGGCCGCGCCGACCGAATAGGGCCACCAGACTTTCCACGCCCATGTGTCCGTATTCGCGAAAGCCGACGACCGCGCCGACAAAGGTCAACCATACGAAGAAATAGCGGGCCATTTCATCCGAGACAGTCAGGCCGGAGTTGAAGCCGTAACGCAGAATGACATTGACGAAGACCATGATCGCCATGCCCGACAAGAGCAGGATCAGAAGCAATTCGAGGAATTTGTAGAAGAGATCGACAATTCTGGTCATACGCCCTCACGCCTTGTCGAGCAGGCCGCGCTGGGCCAGGTTGCGGAAAAGAGCACGTGTTCCGAAGGTCCATTCCGGGCAGGCATCCGTGCGATCGACCCAGTTAACCAGACGACCAAGCGTTGGTGTCGCAATCTCGACGCGATCGCCAACCTCATGCGTGAAGCCTTGGCCAGCAGCACGGCGATCCTTGACCGGCGCGAACATGGTGCCGAGGAACAGAACAGCACCATCGGGGTATTGGTGGTTGCGGTTGCGCAATTGGGCAACAAGGTTCTCCGGCGCCCGGCTGATCGCTTCCATCGGACTTTCCCCCGTCATTTCAAAGCCGTCCTCGCCGCGCACGAGCAGCGAGACGCGAACCTTGCGCAGCACGTCCATCGTGAAGCTGCCATGGAAAAGCCGGACGAAGGGCCCTATCGAGCACGATGCATTATTGTCCTTCGCCTTCCCCAGGAGCAGCGCCGACCGGCCCTCGACATCTCGCAGATTCACATCGTTGCCGAGCGTCGCGCCGATGATCTTGCCATCGGAACGAACGACAAGAACGATTTCGGGCTCCGGATTGTTCCATTGGGAAATCGGATGAATGCCGACAGTATCGCCACAGGTGACCGACGACATCGGCTGAGCCTTGGTGAAGATCTCCGCGTCGGGGCCGATCCCGACCTCCAGATATTGCGACCAGAGGCCCATGTCCTGCAGCAGTGTTTTCACCTTCGCCGCCTGCTCGGAGCCGGCGACCAGTCCCCGCAAGCTGTCGCCCAAAACGGGTGCAAGCTTCTCGCGGATGGCCTGGGCACGCCCGGCATCGCCCTTCGCCTGCTCCTCGATCACCCGCTCCAGCATGCTATCTGCGAAGGTGACACCGGCGGCCTTGACGGCTTGAAGATCAATGGGGGCGAGCAGATGACCGGCGTCGCCGGACAGGAACTGGTTGAGCGTGCCCAGAGCAGGCAGGCTCTCCTCAGCCATCAAGCGCTCGGCGAGATCTTCAAACTCGAACAGTCCGGAAACCGTGGAGGCAAGACCCGTCACGTCGTAGAGGGTGCCGTTGCGCACGATTACCGGGCAAGGACCCGCCGCGGCCTTAGACCAAACCCTGCCGACCAGCACAGCCTGGGAGGAATCTTCCGGCAGAATATAGACGGATTCGAGACTTTGACGGCGCTGCAAGACGGACCTCCTCCTTGTCCTCCGGCATGAACGACCCTGTCGCCTGCCATATTGTCAGGATGTCTGACAACTCTTGATGCAAATTCATAGGGTCAGATTTGACGCCTGTCTACCCCGGACGACAGACTTGTGGACAAAGCCGCCGCGCGAACCGCGTCAGAATTGCTCGAGGCTGAGATCGATCCGGCTTGCAGCACCGTGCAGATGGGCGCGCATGGCCTCGCGTGCGCCCGCACCGTCGCGCCTGGCGATCGCGTCTCTCAGCCGGACATGTTCGGCGATGGTCACTTCAACGATTTCCTCAAGCACGGCGCGGGAGCGTGCCGCATCGATCGCCAGGCTGATGCGCTCGGCGATGAAGCCGATGAACAGCGCGAAATACTCGTTGTGTGTCGCCTCGGCGACGGCCCGGTGGAAGGCGAGATCGGCGACGATGCCCTGCTCCGTCCACTTCTCGGCCCCCGTCATGCGCGACAGCGCCTCGTCGATCTTCGCAAGATCCTCCGAGGTGTGGTGCACGGCGGCGAGCCCCGCCGCTTCGATTTCGAGTGGCACACGCAGCTGGAAAAGCGCGCGAAAGCTCTGAGGCTCGGAGAGTTCGCCATCCTTGATACGGATCGGTCTGGCCGAAGGTTCGCTGACGAAGGCACCGACACCCTGCCGGGTCTCCACCAGGCCTTCGTTCCGCAACTGCGCGATGGCCTCGCGCACGACAGAGCGGCTGACGCCGAGCGTCTTGGCCAGAACATGCTCGGTCGGCAATCGCTCGCCGGGCTTAAGACGTCCCTGGCTGATCTCATCGGCCAATTGCGCAGCAATTCGGGCCGGAAGGTGCTCACTGCGCCTGATCTGTCCGAAATTCAATTGCCCGAGGTCGATCGACATGCCCGCTGGTCTCCTTGCCACCCGCTCCGGTATTTCACGAATCCGCACTCGAATTCAATTGGCAACCGGGGTTCATGACCCCAGAGGGATCGATGGCACGCTTGATAGCAGTCAGGAGTTTCAGCTGCGTGGCCGGCACACGCGAGAGAAAGTCCGGCTTCTTCAGGCGACCGATGCCGTGCTCGGCGCTGATCGAACCTTGGAAACCATCCAGAACATCATTCACGACATTTTTCGCCGTGTAGATCCTCGCGGCCACCTCGTCGCGGGAAAGACCCGAGGGCGGCAACACGTTGAGATGGACATTGCCGTCACCGACATGACCGTAGGAAACGCAGGTGCAATCCGGCAAGCGCGCTGCGATGGCCGCTTCAGCCTGCTCAACGAACTCCGGAAGTCGCGACAGGGGCACGGACACATCCGTTCGCAGATGCGGCCCACGTTTGGCCTGCCCCTCATTCATCCCCTCGCGGAAGAGCCAGAGAGAGCGGGCCTGGCTCCGCGACGTTGCGACGACGCCGTCCAGCACCAGGCCGTCCTCCAGCACGCCTTCAAGAAAGCGGTGCATCAGGTCTTCGATATCGACAAGGCCGGAACCCGAGATCTCAAGCAGCACATAGGCCGGATAATCGGCGCTCATCGGCATGGCGAGATCAGGAATTGCTTCTTGCGCGAGGGTGAAGGCGATCGGCGGCATGAACTCGAAGGCCGACATGAGGTCGCAGCAGTCTCGTCGCGCACGCCGGTAGAGCGTGATCGCATCCGACAATGCTCCGAGACCCAGCAAAGCCGTCGCAACCTTCTCAGCCGGCGGAGCAAGCTTGAAGGCAGCGGCGGTGACGATACCAAGCGTGCCCTCCGCCCCGATGAACAACTGCTTTAGATCGACCCCGCGATTGTCTTTGCGCAGCGTGGACAAACCTTCGAAAATCGAGCCATCGGGCAGGACGACTTCGAGACCAAGCACGAGTTCGCGCGTCATGCCGTAGCGCAACACGTTGATGCCGCCCGCATTCGTCGAGACATTGCCGCCGATCCGGCAGGAACCCTGCGCACCGAGCGCAAGCGGGAAGTAGAGCCCTGCATCCTCTACCTTGTCCTTGAAATCCTGCAGGATGACACCCGCCTCAACGACGGCCGAGAAATCATCCGCGTCGATGCGGCGGATCGCCGTCATGCGCTCGAGACTGACGACAACCTGGCTCGCCGGTGCATCGGGAATGCCCCCGAGAACCAGCCCCGTATTGCCGCCTTGCGGCACGATCGCTAACCCCAGAGAGCGGATGGTTCGAACGACAAGCGAGACCTCCTCAGTCGTTCGCGGACGGACAACCGCCATAGCGCCGGTCGTGACATCCCCATGCCAATCCCGGCAGTAGCGCTCGACTTCGGCGCCGACGACGACCATGTCAGGTCCGAGCACTTCGATGAGGCTAGGAATCGGGTTGCCCGCCATGCTCCACAAATCCTTGCCCTCAATTGCGCTTTCCATGGCCATCATCAGTCTCCCCGTCGGCCCATCTGGAGATGGACAAAGAATTCGGTTTCCACGAGAATGATATAAGGTTATCAGACAACCTTACAAATAGTTTTTGAAGAAGACCCTTGTGCAGATGCACGCAGGGTCGAAGAATGACATGGGAGGACTTTGTCACATGCATATTCTGGTGATTGGCGCGGCCGGCATGGTCGGGCGCAAGCTCGCGCAACGACTCACCCGCGATGGTGAGCTGCAGGGACGGCAGATCACGGCGATGACGCTAGCCGATGTCATGGCTGCAGATGCTCCCGCAGGCTTCGACGGCAGGGTGACGATCGAGACCGTTGATCTGTCTGAGCCCGTAACTGCCGAGCGCCTGATTGTATCGCGCCCCGATGTCATCTTCCATCTCGCTGCGATCGTCTCGGGTGAAGCAGAGCTCGACTTCGAAAAGGGCTACAAGATCAACCTCGACGGCACCCGCTACCTGTTCGAGGCAATCCGGCTTGCGCACATGGCTGACGGCTATTGCCCCCGAGTGGTCTTCACCTCGTCGATCGCGGTCGTCGGTGCGCCGCTGCCTTACCCGATCCCGGACGAGTTCCACACCACGCCGCTGACCAGCTACGGCACGCAGAAGGCGATTTGCGAACTGCTGCTCTCGGACTATTCCCGAAAGGGGTATTTCGACGGCATCGGCATCCGCCTGCCAACAATCTGCATTCGCCCCGGCAAGCCGAACAAGGCAGCCTCGGGCTTCTTCTCCAACATCCTGCGCGAACCGCTGGTCGGCCAGGAGGCCGTCTTGCCGGTGGGCGAGGATGTCCGCCACTGGCATGCCTCGCCCAGATCTGCGGTCGGCTTCCTCATCCACGGCGCAAACATCGACCTGGAAACGGTCGGCCCACGCCGCAACCTGTCGATGCCGGGCCTCAGCGCAACCGTTGGCGAGCAGATCGAAGCGCTGCGCCGCGTGGCAGGGGAGAAAGCGGTCAAGCTCATCCGCCACGAGCCCGACGAGATGATCATGCGCATCTGCGCCGGCTGGGCGCCGGGCTTCGAAGCAACCCGAGCCCGCGCACTCGGCTTCACCGCCGAAAACTCTTTCGATGAAATCATTCGGGTGCATATCGAGGATGAACTGGGAGGCAAGCTTTGACGGGAACTGAAAACAGGCAGATCGCCTTTCTAGGGACCGGGCTGATGGGCGCGCCCATGGCCAGGCGCCTGCTTGCGGCAGGTTTCATCGTCACGGTGTGGAATCGCGATAGCGGCAAGGCAGAGCCTCTGGCCGCAGCCGGTGCCAGGCTTGCAGAAAGCCCGGCAGACGCCGTCGCCGGCGCCCACGTGGTCTTCACCATGCTGTCGGATGGCTCCGCAGTCGAGGACGTGCTTTTCACCAAGGGTACGGCCGAGGCGCTGGAAAAGGGCACGGTCTTCATCGACACATCATCGATCGCACCGCCCATTGCAAAAGATCACGCAAAACGCCTCGCTGATCGCGGCGTCGCCCATATCGATGCACCCGTGTCAGGTGGCGTCGTCGGGGCGGAAGCCGGCACGCTGGCGATCATGGCGGGCGGCGATGCCGAGATCATCGAGGGCCTTGCGGAAATCTTCGCCCCGCTGGGCCGGGTCACGCATGTCGGCCCATCAGGTGCTGGCCAGATCTGCAAGCTCGCCAACCAGCAGATCGTCGCGATCACCATCGGCGCCGTTGCAGAAGCCATGATGCTCGTTGAAGCCGGCGGCGCGTCGCGGGAGAAGTTCCGCGAAGCAATCCGCGGCGGCTTCGCCGAAAGCCGCATACTGGAACTGCACGGCCAGCGCATGGTCGAGCGGCGCTTCGAGCCGGGTGGCCCCTCGCGCTTGCAGTTGAAGGATCTGAACGCCGTCGCCGCCATGGCCGAGACCTTTGGCCTTGAGCTTCCGCTGACAGCGGACGTTCGCCAGGCCTTCGAAGCCTTTGTTGCAGACGGCAATGGCGAACTCGACCACAGTGCTCTTCTGCTTCACCTGGAAAAGATCAACCACCGCAAAGGTGCCGCCGATGACCGAATCTGAAACACCGAAACGCCGTCTCCGTTCCCAGGACTGGTTCGACAATCCCGATCACCTCGACATGACCGCGCTCTATCTGGAGCGCTTCATGAACTACGGCACGACGCCGGAGGAGCTGCGCTCCGGGAAGCCGATCATCGGGATCGCCCAATCGGGCTCCGACATCAATCCCTGCAACCGTCATCACCTGGATCTTGCCAAACGCGTGCGCGACGGCATCCGCGACGCTGGCGGGATTCCGATCGAATTCCCGTCGCATCCACTGTTCGAGAACTGCAAGCGACCGACGGCCGCCCTTGACCGCAACCTCGCCTATCTCGGTCTGGTCGAGTTGCTCTACGGCTATCCCTTCGACGGCGTCGTGCTGACCACGGGCTGCGACAAGACCACGCCCTCTGCCCTGATGGCTGCATCGACGGTGGACATCCCGGCCATCGTGCTCTCCGGCGGCCCGATGCTTGACGGCTGGCATGATGGCGAACTGGTGGGTTCCGGCACGGTAATCTGGCGCTCGCGTCGCAAATATGCGGCCGGTGAGATCAGCCGCGAGGAATTCCTCGAACGCGCGCTCGATTCGGCCCCCTCCCCCGGCCATTGCAACACCATGGGCACCGCTTCGACCATGAACGCGATGGCCGAGGCACTCGGCATGTCTCTCACCGGCTGCGCTGCCATTCCCGCCGCTTACCGCGAACGCGGCCAAATGGCCTATCGCACCGGCAAACGGGCGGTCGAACTGGTTCTGGAGGATATCCGCCCCTCGGACATTCTCAACCGCGAAGCCTTTCTCAATGCCATCCGGGTCAACTCTGCCATCGGCGGATCGACCAACGCTCAGCCGCATCTGATGGCCATGGCCAAACATGCTGGCGTCGAACTCCTGCCTGAGGACTGGCAGGTTCACGGCTACGACATTCCGTTGCTCGCCAACGTTCAGCCGGCCGGCGCCTATCTCGGCGAGCGGTTCCACCGTGCCGGCGGTGTACCCGCGATCATGTGGGAGCTGATGCAGGCCGGAAAGATCGACGCCACCTGTCGCACGGTGACCGGCCGCACCATGGCTGAGAACCTGCAAGGCAGGGAGGCGACGGATCGGGAGGTGATCAAGCCCTACCACGAACCGATGCGTGAACGCGCCGGCTTCGTGGTGCTGAAGGGCAACCTCTTCGACTTTGCGATCATGAAGACGAGCGTCATCTCCGAGGGTTTCCGCTTGCGTTACCTGCAGGAAAAGGGCCGCGAAGGCATCTTCGAGGGCCGCGCCATCGTCTTCGACGGCTCGGAGGACTACCACAAGCGTATCAACGACCCCGCTCTCGAGATCGACGAGGACTGCGTTCTCGTTATTCGCGGCGCAGGCCCGCTCGGCTGGCCGGGTTCGGCCGAAGTGGTCAACATGCAGCCGCCGGATCACCTCATCAAGCGGGGCATCCTCAGCCTTCCGACGATCGGCGACGGCCGCCAGTCCGGCACGGCCGACAGCCCCTCGATCCTCAACGCATCGCCTGAAAGTGCAGCCGGCGGCGGTCTGGCTTGGGTCAGGACCGGCGATACCATCCGCATCGACCTGAATGAGGGGCGTTGCGACATGCTGGTGGGCGACGAGGAAATCGAAAGGCGCAAGGCCGAGGGCATTCCGCCCGTGCCGAAAGACGCGACACCCTGGCAGCGGCTCTATCGTCAGACAGTCACCCAGTTGGCCGATGGCGCGACGATCAAAAACGCAGAGGAATTCCGCCAGATTTCCAAGACGCCTCCGCGTCACAACCATTGAGAAGCATTTCGATTGTTAACCTCCTTTCGGAGAAACAGTCGAATAATCAAGGGCAAGACACGTTTCATCGGGAACCCTCCGACGGGAACTTCATTCTTCTGTCACAGACGATGAATGGAGATCCCGATGAAACCCTTGATAAAACTGCTGTCAGCGTCAGCGCTCGCCGCCGGGATGGTGATTGGTGGCGTCGTCCTCACGTCAGCGGCGCTCGCACCGGAAGAAGCCCCCCACAACTTCACCGGCCTTGATATCAGGGACCTCTGGACGATGGAGCCCGTCCGCATCGACAGGTCCGCACAGAACCTGGAGCGTCTGCCGCCCCGCTATGCAAGCCATGTGGTGATGGTCGAACCCGACCTGGGGGCATCGGATCAGAGCGTGCAGACCGCGACCGCAGAACAGGGTTCCGAGGTTGGTGACATCGACACTCTTGTCACTGCAGCGATCGACGAAGCGACGTCCGGTTTCGGCGCCGACACGCTGCCTCCGGAGCATTTCTCCTGGTGTGAAGCGCGCTATCGTTCCTACGATCCCGTCCGCAATGCCTATCGCAGCTTCAGCGGCGACATTCGCGCTTGTGATTCACCCTATCAGGTCGAGGTCATGGCGGAGCTGGAAGAAAGCAACGCAAGGGTCATGACCGTCAGTGCCGACGGGAGCAATTCTGGTGCTGGCATGGAAGACGAAGGCCACGTCATGGCCTGCATGGAACGCTATCGCTCCTATCGTCCGAGCGACAACACCTACCAGCCTTATGGCGGCGGTCCGCGCCAGCCCTGTCAGCTGGTGGCGTCGTTCTGAACCGCCTGACCCTTGGCGAGGATCAAGCCCGGCGGCGGGTTAGCCACCTGACCGCCGACCACCTGCTCATCTTCAACCAGGGCAACGAAACAACGGCTGCAGTGTTGGCACGTCGGCAGGCGCAAGAAGAGATTGTCCGGCTAGGTCGCCTCTTTGCTCAGGCACCGGCTGCGATCGCCATCTTGGAAGGGCCTTCGCATACCTTCAAGCTGGTAAACCCTGCATACGAAGCGCTGGTTCAGCATTCAGATCTTGTCGGCCGCCCGGTCGCGGATGCACTGCCGGAAGTCCGGGATCAAGGCTTCATCAGCTTGCTCGATACGGTGTACACGACGCAAAAGCCCTATCAGGGCAAGTCCGTCCCGATCGAGTTGGTCTCGCCTGAGGGCGAACGACAGGCCCGCTATCTCGACTTTGTCTACCAGCCTGTCATTGATGCCACTGGCCAGTCAGTTGGCATCTTCGTCCAAGCGTCTGATGTCACCGAAGCAGCAACGGCCATGGCCGCTCTCCGGGACAGTGAACAGCGTTTCGAAGCCATCGTGAACTCGATCGACCAGATGATCTGGTCGACGCGACCGGACGGTTACCACGACTACTTCAACCAGCGTTGGTACGAATACACAGGCGTCAGCGAGGGCTTCACCGACGGCTCGGAATGGGAGAATGTCTTTCACCCCGATGACCGGACAGAAACCCGCGCGAAGTGGCTCCATAGCCTCGAGACAGGTGAACCCTATCACGTGGAGTACCGTCTTCAGCATCGCAGCGGTGTCTATCGCTGGGTCATCGGGCGCGCTCAATGTGTGCGCGACAAGAACGGCGAGGTCAGCCGCTGGTATGGCACCTGCACGGATATTCACGATCTCAAGGTGGCCGAAGAAGCACGTCAGCTTCTGCTGCGGGAGCTCAACCATCGCGTCAAGAACCTCTTCGCCATCACCGCCGGCATGATCAACATGACCGCGCGCTCATCGCCGTCGGTCGGCGAGATGGCAAAATCACTGCACGGTCGCCTGCAGGCCCTGGCGAAGGCGCATCACCTGATCCAGCCGGCCATCATTGCCGGATCATCAGTTGCGGAAACCGTTGCATTCCATACACTTCTGGAAGAAATCCTGTCCCCGCACCTGGCGGATCGCGACAGACAAGTCACCCTGAAAGGTCCGGAAATACTCCTCGGGCCACATGCGTCAACGAGCTTTGCCCTGATCTTTCACGAGCTAGCGACCAATGCGGCAAAGTATGGCCCCTTCCGCGACGCGGAGGGACGACTGGATGTGCGCTGGCGGATGGACAAGGATGCGCTACATCTGGAATGGCAGGAGAATGTCGCTCTGCCCGAGATCAAGGCTCCCAGCCAGGAAGGCTTCGGCAGCAAGCTGGCACGAACCAGTGCTATCCATCAACTCGGCGGAAGCATCGATTTTGAGTGGCTGCCGGGTGGCGTGAACATTGCCCTCACTGCAGCAGGGGAACGGCTCGGCAGATAGCGCGCTGCGAGATCGTTCAAACAAAAAGAGCGCCCACGATGGAGCGCTCAGAAACATGCATCTGGGCTATTCGCCCTCACCCGAGCGCCTTATCGGCACCCTTTGTCTCGCGGCCAATCAGTAGCGCGGGAAATCGGCAGGGTTGATGCCGAGTGTCTTCAGGTGGTGATCCTTCGGACGACGATGCCCTTCGACAGCAGCCGCTGCGGAGCTTGCTGCACCGAGAACGGCGATGGCACGACCGAGGAAACCCTGCTGGATGGACTTGCGGAGGCTAGACATTTCTTTGCTCGCTTTCTTCGTTTGCAAGCAGAAGATGATACTCCGAAGGCCAGATTACAATGGACGGAAAGTCACGACAGCCATGCAGCCGATGCAGGCCGAGTTAATCGGATCCTACATCGGCACATGGCAATTGAGGCATCAGTCTTCGCTGGCGGCAACCTGTGCCAGCACCTGGCCCCTACCCCGCGCCCGAAGGATCATCGGGACAACCAGCGCAATGGCGGCGAGCGCCAGCAGGATCGCTGCGATCGGAGACGTGACCAGCACGGTCGGATCGCCTTGGCTGATCGACAAGGCCCGGCGCAGCTGCTGCTCGGCCATCGGACCCAGGATCAGACCGACGATCACAGGCGCGATCGGATAACCGAAGACACGCATGACATAGCCGAGCACACCGAAGGTCAAAAGCAGACCGAGTTCGAACACCGACGGATTGGCGCCAATCGTGCCAAGCGTGGCAAATACCAGAATGCCGGAATAGAGCCAGGGCTTTGGAATGGTCAGGAGCCGCACCCAGAGGCCAATCAGCGGCAGGTTCAACACGAGCAGCATGAAGTTGGCGATCAACAGCGAGGCGATCAGACCCCAGACGAGCTGCGGATTGGTCGCAAACAACAGCGGACCAGGCTGCAAGCCGAACTGCTGGAAACCTGCCAACATGATTGCGGCAGTTGCCGTGGTCGGCAGGCCGAGCGTCAACAGCGGAACAAGCGTTCCGGCAGCCGAGGCATTGTTGGCCGCTTCTGGCCCGGCGACGCCCTCGATCGCACCTTTGCCGAACTCTTCCGGATGCTTGGAGAACTGCTTCTCCGTCGAATAGGAGAGAAAACTCGACACGTCAGCACCACCGGCAGGCATGGCGCCG
Source organism: Rhizobium sp. AAP116 (assembly GCF_001295785.1). Classification (NCBI taxonomy): domain Bacteria; kingdom Pseudomonadati; phylum Pseudomonadota; class Alphaproteobacteria; order Hyphomicrobiales; family Rhizobiaceae; genus Rhizobium; species Rhizobium sp. AAP116. The sequence continues at coordinate 24,222 of NZ_LJIB01000005.1, read as the reverse complement.
ATCGGGAAACCAATCGCCGTACCGCGAAGCCAGGGCTTCCAGGAGCGGCTCCAATCGGACTTGTTCATCCAGAGCGAGCCACGCACGGCCTCGACCTTTTCCGGAGCCCGGGCTCCCTGGGCAGCCACGTAGAGCGTCTCGCCGATGGCGAACATCGCAACCGCAAGCGTGGTGACCTCGAGGCCGTCGAGCAGATCCGGCACGCCGAAACTCAGTCGCGTCTGGCCAGTCAGCTGATCGATACCGACGATCGAGAAGGCGAGGCCGACAAAGAGCGCGGTGAGACCACGCAAAGTCGAATCCCCGAATGCTGCCGAGACGGTGACGAAGGCGAGCATCATCAGTGCGAAGTATTCGCGCGGGCCGAAGGACAGGGCGAACTTCACGACATAGGGCGCGATGAAAGCAAGCGCGATGGTTGCCAGAAGGCCGGCAACGAAGGAGCCGATTGCGGCCGTGGCAAGCGCAGGCCCACCACGCCCCGCGCGGGCCATCTTGTTGCCTTCGAGCGCGGTCACGATCGACGCGCTTTCGCCTGGCGTGTTGAGCAGGATCGACGTCGTCGAGCCGCCATACATGCCGCCGTAATAGATGCCGGCGAACATGATCAGCGATCCGGCCGGATCGAGCTGGTAGGTCACCGGCAGCAGGAGCGCGACGGTGAGCGCAGGACCGATTCCCGGCAGGACGCCGACGAGCGTACCGAGCGTAACGCCGATCAGCGCGTAGAACAGGTTGATAGGCTGAGCGGCGATCGCCAGCCCCTGGAGAAGGAAATCAAACGTATTCACGGGGTTCCCCTCAGAAGAACAGCCGTTCGAGTGGACCCGCCGGCAAGGACAGTTGCAGGAAGCGCGCGAAGAGGATCCACACGACAAACGAGAGAGCTATGCCTGCGGGCAGCGAGATCCAGAACTGCTTTTTGCCGAAGCCGGCCGCGGTCAGAGCGAACAGCACACCTGTTGCAAGCGAGAAGCCCAGCGTTTTCAGGAGCAGCATCTGCGCTGCGAGCCCGGCCACGATGAAAAGCACAGGCGGTAGCTCCTGGTGCTCGCGCTCGGGAAAATCACGGCGTATGGCAGCGAACACAGTCCAGATGCCAAGGCCGATCAGACCGATGGCAATGCCCTTTGGCACCGTCGCTGGACCAATCCCGGAATAGATGTTTCCGCCTTGCAGACGGGCGACATCGTAGAAGATAAGGCCCGCCACGGCGACAAGTACCGCGGCAATGGCCAGCGCCGCCCAATCTGGGCGACGCGTACGATGTCCGGAAGAACGATCTTCCGTGCTCATTTCACCAGACCGATGTCTTTGAGAATGGTCTCGGTGGCAGCGATGTCCTTGGCGAGCTGCTCTTCGAAGGCAGCGCCAGCAAGGTAGGTGTCCTGCCAGTTCTTGGTCTTCAGCGTTTCCTGCCAGCCGGCCGACTTTGCGAGCTTTTCGACGTCTGCCGAGACGGCCGCCTTCTGCTCGTCGGTCAGGCCCGGAGCCGCGGCAACCATGCGCCAGTTCTGCAGAACCACATCAAGGCCGCTTTCCTTCAGTGTCGGAGCGTCCGCACCTTCGATGCGCTCGGCGCTGGAGACGGCCAGCAGACGAAGCGTGCCTGCAGCGACCTGTGCCTGGAACTCGCCGTAGCTGGAGATGCCAACGGTAACCTGACCACCGAGGATGGCAGCAAGTGCTTCACCACCGCCGGAATAGGCGATGTAGTTGATCTTGGTCGGGTCCACGCCGGCAGCCTTGGCGATCAGGCCGGCACCAATGTGGTCAACGCCGCCAGCCGAACCGCCAGCCCAGGATACGGCGCCGGGATCGGCCTTCAGCTTTTCGACGAGCTGGCCGATGTTCTGGATCTCGGAATTGGCGGGAACGACGATGGCCTCGTACTCGCCGGTCAGGCGCGCAATCGGGGTAACGTCCGCCAGCGTAACCGGCGACTGGTTGGTCAGGATCGCACCGACCATGACGTAACCACCGACGATCAGGGCGTTTGCATTGCCCTTCTGCTGGCTGGCGAACTGGGCGAGACCGATGGTGCCGCCGGCACCGGGAACGTTCACGACCTGAACATTGCCGGAAATGCCTTCAGCCTGCATGACCTGCTGCAGCGAGCGGGCCGTCTGGTCCCAGCCGCCGCCAGGCGCTGCAGGAGCCATGATCGTATAGTCCGCAGCCGCAGCCGGAAGGGCGAGAGCGCCTGCAAGGAACGAAGCCAGGAAAAAGTGTTTCAAGATAGTCCTCCACCATCAATGCGGTCATTGCCGCTTACGAATGATCTGTGGGGAGAGCGCAGATGCGCAGCATGCGGACGACGCCGCTTCAGGCCGTGACCTGCTCCTCCCAGTCCCACCTGTCCCGCCTCCACGGGAAGATGTAACCATAGACCTAGCAGCGAAACCTGTCACCCACCTGTCATCGCCACGGACCTTGACTGAAAGCGGTCGTTGGCGGGGATAGCGTCAGGGCTGACTTACGCTCAGGACACGCGGGCCTGATCATTGAGATCGCGAACGAGCCTCTGATGAGTGCGCAACTCTGTCAGGACCTCTCCAAACCGCACCAGGCCGCGGCCGGCCAGCATGTCCTTCAGCTTGATGAAGACGTCGGCGGTCGCAATCGCATCGCCCAGCGCAGTGTGTCGGTCTTTTTCATCGATGTGCACGCCCAGTCTGTCGGCGAGCGCATCGAGCGTATGTGTTTCGGCGCGGCCGAAGGCGGTGGCTGAGACCAGCACCGTATCCAGGATAGGGTTCGTGAAGCGTAGCCCGACTTCCTTCTCCCGCCGCGTGAGGAACTCCATGTCGAATGGCGCATTGTGTGCCACGAGCACAGCCCCTTCGGCGAAGCGGTGAAACTGGCGCACGGCCTCCTGCACATTGACGGCATCTGCGACCATCGCCTCCGTCACACCATGAATTGCGGATGCGGACGGCGGTATCGGCCGCCCCGGATTGACGAGCAGGTCGAAAACCTCGTTCTTGACGCGCTTTCCATTGACGATGCGGACAGCCGCGATCTGGACGATTTCATCGCCCTGTTCCGGCAGCAACCCCGTTGTTTCCGTATCGAAGACCACATAGGTCAGGCTATCGAGCCGCGCGTCGGACAGTTTCTCGTAGTGCAGCCGCGAGAGCAGATCGAAATCGTAGACGACATGCCGCGACACGTCCGCCCCGACCGGTCGCAACCGCTCGATCGGCCGCAGCCGGGTCGAGATCGACGGCGCGTCATCATCGGCCCCAACGACCAGAACGATGCCGTGGGTCCTGAGTATCGTCTCACAGGTCACCCCACCGTCGAAGACCGGCTCTCCCAGCCACTCATCCACGTTTTCGGGCGACACGGCGCCGCCCTTCCAGGACAAGGTAAGATCGGCGGCCCCCTGGGCCTCGCTAACCGCAAGATGAAAATGGGCAGCAGCAGTCGCCTTGCTGACCCGGGAAACGAGGTGTCCCAGGAGACTGACGATATCGAAGGCATTGCAGCGGACGGCAATTTCTGCGACCTCGGTGTCGAGCGTGAGCTTCTGCCCCTCAAGGTCACGGCGGAGTTGACTGGCGAGCTCCCGTACATCCGTCGGCGCCATTGGCCAGCCATCGGATCGACAGCGTTCAAAGCGGGCCTCAAGATCAGCGAGCGTCGCATCGAGGGCCTGAAGCTGCGCCGAAACAGGGGCATCGCTTCCTGTGCCGGGCCCATGCGAAACAAGTGCATGGCGCAGGTCAGAGACGATGGGCCCGACCTGCAGGAACACATCACCGAGAAGAGCGTCACGCCGGGCATAGGCCGCAACCTCCGTCGTCACATCGCGAAGGGTCATGACATAGGCCGCCTGATCGCCGCCGTTGTCGCTGGCAAGCCTCATGCGCCCGGCGAGCCGGCGCCGACCGCAGGGGCTGAGACAGATGAACTCGACCGCCGTGTCCGGATCCGAGCTTTCCAGAAGCCGGTGATGGGCGTCACGGATCGGCCCTTCGCTCAGATAGTCAAAGATATTGCGATCAAGACAGACCGGGCGCTGCGAGCCCGTCAGCATCTGCTGCGCCACCCCGTTGTAGAAGACGAGATGATGTCGGCCCGTACAGAGAAGAACGGCAGGCGGCACGTCGGCGAGCAGCTGTTCGAGCTTGTTCTTGTCGGACGACAGACGCGTGGTCTCCCGCTGCACCTGTTCCGCCAGGGCGCCCCGCGTCTGCGCAAGGGTCGCTGCGGTTGCGGAGGCGGCATCGGCAAGATCGCCAAGATAGCGCGCTTCCTCTGCCTGAAAGTCATTGCCCACATCGGCATGCGCCCGGGCACGCATGGCCGATGCCACCTTGTCGATGGGACGGGCGAGATGCGTGTCGAAGAGGAACCAGACCCAGGTGATCAGAGCAAGGATCAGAAAGCCGGCAGCGATAGCACTCTGCATGAAGGCGTTCAGCATGTCCGGGCTGCCTTCGCGGTGGTAGCCGAACCACAGACCGACGGCCAAAGCCGCAACAGCACCGACAGCCAGCCCCACGAAGAAGAGCAGGATACGTCCGCGCAGGCTGATCCTGGTCACCATGATCCCCTCATCCGGCCGAACATGCAATTTTCAAGGCCGCATCGTCAGGTTCCAGCTTGATCCACTCTGCCCCCACGAGACTCCCATCATCCGCAATGCTGACATTCCCATCGACCAGATCGGCGCGCCGCGCATTCTGGCAGTCAAAAACCACTCTGACCGGCGTAACCGGCTGCCAACGGGCCAACAGCAGAATGTCAATCATGACCAGACCCGGCTGGTTCGGATTCCGCTTGGCAGACTTCAGATCAACGGCTGTGAAACGCGTGGTCACAGGCTCGATATAGGACCAGGGGCGCCAGAACGCCGTCTGCTCGTTTTTCCAGGAGACCGCGAGACCGGGCAAGGCGATGTTCATGCGATCGAACCAGCTGTACTCGCTCCAGATCGAATAGCTCAACATGCCGAGGCCAGCCATGGCCGGGACGATCCACTTAGGCAGCAAACCCCGGCTTATCCAGCGCAGCAGCATCGCCACACCGGCCAGAGCAACACCGGTCACCACCGCGGCGATCAACTCAAACAGCATTCTTCATTCCTTCAGACGGGCGCCCGTCCGCCATTGGCGAGCGCCGATTGCATGGTTCTGACGACGACGAAGGCATCGCGAAGATGCGAGCGCTCGAAATCACCGAAATCGTAGGGTGCCAGAAAGTTATCCGGCTTGCGACCGTCGCGCACCTGCCGAACCTGGTTGCGCAGGCGCATGTCCGCGATGAGATCGTAGGCTGCAACGAGATCCCGGGCTCCGGCACCGGAGATGATACCCGCTTCTTCCGCCGCAAGCAGCCGCGCTCGCGTATTCACCGGGGCAAGTTTGCCGATCAGCGAATAGACGCGTCCGAGATCGACAACTGGAACCGCACCATTGTGCTTCATGTCGATCTGGTTGCGATGCTCGCCGCTGCGGATCGTGGCAAACCCCCTGAGAAGTCCAAGCGGCGGCGCGTGCTTCAACGAGTTGCTGATCATGTGGGCGGTGAAGATCGAGTTGCGGCTCGCCTCTTCGAGAGTTTCCGCCTGCAGATCCTGAAAGAGTGACGACGCACCACAGATGGGCCGCAGATCGAACATCACGCTGGCCAGCATCTGCGCGGTCGGATCGGGCTTGTAGATCCAGTCGCGGAAATAGTTTCGCCAGACCGAAACCGGCTGGCACCAGCGCGGATTGGTCGCCATCATGTCGCCCGGACAATAGAAGTATCCGCAGATGTCGAGACCACGGCTGACTTTGGCGGCCAGTTGCTGGAACCAGGGCATTTCCTCGGGCTCGACGCCGTCTTCGATGAAGATGCAATTATCCTGGTCGCTGACGCCACTCTGCTCCTGCCGCCCCTGACTGCCGCAGGCAAGCCAGACATAGGGAACAGGAGGCGGTCCAAGCTCCCGCTCCGCCAGCATGATCAGCCGGCGAGTGACGCTATCGGCGATATCGGTAATCAGCCGAGTCACCACCTCATGGGCGTTGTTGCTGCCGACGAGCTGAACGAGCAGCTGCGGGATGCGTGTCGTGATCGCACGCATTGCCTCCGGCGTTTCTGACGTGGCGATGTCCCGGATCAGCTGCGCCGAACTGATCGCATGGAAGCGAATGAGATCGGTCTGTGTGATCATTCCCACCAGCCGCTCACCCTCGACGACCGGAAGATGTCCGACACGCCGCTCGAGCATAAGATGCAGGATGTCGGAGCCCAGAGCCTCTCCGGGCAATCCGACCGGGTCGGCGGTCATCACGGCAGATACCGGGGTCGCGTCAGGGTCGAGCCCTTCAGCGAGCACGCGCCCCGCCAGGTCTCGGGTGGTGAGGATACCGAGAAAGCGCCCGCCATCGACGACGCCGAGGCTCGAGACATGCCGCTCCCGCATGAGGGCGGCAGCCGAGCGCACCGTATCGGTCGGCGCACAGACGATAGGGGGTCGCGACATCAACTCGCTGACCTTCTGGATGGCCATGTCGCCGCGCCGGCTATCGGCAAACCGGCCGCGCGTGAAGAAGCGGGCGAATACCGGCTGTTCCTGCATCAGGCGGCTGAACTCGTCCTTCGGCAGCATCAGCAGCGCGCAGTCGCCGCGGGCCGTTGCCGTCGTTGCCGCAAAGCCGTCGGCCAACAGGCCGCGTTCGCCGAATGAGTTGCGAGCCGCGAGCTCGGAGACCACCGTATTGGTGGCATCCATGATTTCCACGGCCCCGTCCATGATGAGGAATATGCCGGGCAGCGGAGAGCCGCGGTGATAGATTTCGGCACCGGCCGAAAAGGAAAACTCTTGGAAGCGGGTAGAGACCCGTTCGATCTCGTCTCTCGGGAGACTGTCGTAAGGATGGACCGTCTCGAGAAATGCCAGCACGTCGGATTGTGCCTGGATCATCGGATTTGCCCTCATGCGGCACGACCGTGCCCTGGCTGTTTGAGGGACAGGAGGGGCGATATGCTCGCCCCTCCCGGTTGATCGGTATCAGTGACCAGTCGCCTGACCCGCACCGCGCGGAACGCGGATGGATTCGACGAGATCCTGTACATGCTTCGGCGGAGCCTGGGTCATCATCGACACGATATAGGCCGTGGCGAAGTTGAGCAGTGCACCGATCGGGCCGAACGCCGTCGGCGGGATGCCGAAGATGTAGTTGGCCGGAACGTTCTCCATCATGTTGGTGCCTGCAATGAAGAACCAGCCCAGATAGGTGAACAGGTACAAGCAGGTGACCACGAGGCCGACGATCATGCCGAGCGTGGCGCCGACCGAGTTGATGCGCTTCGAGAAGATGCCCATCATCAGAGCCGGGAAGATCGTTGCAGCCGCAAGACCGAAGGCGAGAGCGACCGTCTGTGCCGCGAAGCCCGGTGGGTTCAGACCCAGAAGCGTTGCGACCAGGATCGCACCAGCCATCGCGATACGGGCAGCCAGAAGTTCGCCCTTTTCGGAGATATCAGGCTTCAGGAAGTCCTTGATCAGGTCGTGGCTGATCGCAGACGAGATGGCGAGAAGCAGACCGGCCGCAGTCGACAGAGCGGCTGCAAGACCGCCGGCAGCGATGAGAGCGATAACCCAGCCCGGCAGCTGTGCGATTTCCGGATTGGCGAGAACGAGGATGTCGTTGTTGATCGTCAGCTCGTTGCCCGTCCAGCCACGCTCGGCAGCCGTGGCGGCAAAGCCTTCGGACTTGTCGTTGTAGTACTGGATACGGCCGTCGCCATTCTTATCTTCAAACTTCAGAAGACCCGTGACTTCCCAGTTGCGCATCCAGTCCGGACGCTCGTCGTAAAGGACAGCCTCCTGCTGCGTGCCGCCGGGGAAGATCGTGTCGATGATGTTCAGGCGTGCCATGGCGCCAACAGCCGGAGCCGTCAGATAGAGAAGGGCGATGAAGACGAGCGCCCAACCGGCAGACCAACGGGCATCCGACACCTTCGGAACGGTGAAGAAGCGGATGATGACGTGCGGCAGACCGGCGGTGCCGATCATCAACGACAGCGTGAACAGGGTCATGTTCAGCATGGAGCCCTGAGCAGTGTAGGCGTTGAAGCCGAGGTCGGTGACGACCTGGTCAAGCTTCTGCAAGAGCGGCAGTGCCGATTCCGTATGCGTGCCAAAAAGGCCGAACCACGGGATCGGGTTGCCGGTCAGCTGCAGCGAAATGAAGATCGCCGGAATGGTATAGGCGATGATCAGAACGATGTACTGGGCGACCTGCGTATAGGTGATGCCCTTCATCCCGCCGAGAACGGCGTAGCAGAAAACAACGGCAGACGCGATCCATAGACCGGTCGAGACGTTGACTTCCAGGAAGCGCGAGAAGGCGACGCCGGCACCGGTCATCTGACCGATAACGTAGGTCACCGAGATGATGATTAGGCAGACGACAGCCGTAAGGCGCGCGCCCTGGCTGTAGAAGCGGTCACCGATGAACTGCGGAACGGTGTATTTGCCGAACTTACGCAGGTAGGGAGCAAGCAGGAGCGCGAGCAGCACGTAGCCGCCGGTCCAGCCCATGAGGAAGGTGGAGTTGCCGTAGCCGACAGTGGCGATCAGGCCAGCCATCGAGATAAAGGAAGCCGCCGACATCCAGTCGGCTGCAGTGGCCATGCCGTTCATGACCGGGTTGACGCCGCGGTTTGCAGCGTAAAACTCGGCCGTGGTCCCGGCGCGAGCCCAGATGGCAATGCCGATGTAGAGCGCAAAGGACGCGCCTACGATCAGCAGATTAAGTGTATACTGATCCATTGTTGGTCCGCCTTACTGCTCGTCGACGCCGAATTCGCGGTCGATCTTGTTCATGTACGCCGAGTAGCCGAAAATCAGCGCGATGAAGACGATGATCGAGCCTTGCTGGGCGAACCAGAAGCCGAGATCGGTTCCACCGACGGCGATGCCGGACAGAGCCGGACGAAGCAGGATACCGAACCCATAGGATACGATGGCCCAGATCGCCAGGCAGATGTAGATGATGCGAACGTTTGCTGACCAGTAAGCGTTAGACGAAGATTTATCCGTCACGAGTACTCCTCCCTTTCCTCGATGAGACGTCCCCCAGGACGCCCCTTGCCTCCACGTCGATTCCGCCAATCCTTGTCCCAAGGCGGAATAGACAATTGTTTAGGAGTAACGAATCCCCCGGAGATCGTACATTCTCCGTTAGTCGCAGGAGTCACTGTATTGCCGGAGCGTTTGCTGCATTGCAGCAAGAATTGAGACGGAAACACATCAATAGATCGGCGATCCAGAGCCTTTGCGTCATTCGCCCAGACAAGGCTGGCCAACCTCACGAAGAGAAAGCCTCAAGGAACAACTTACCGCAACAGAATCATGAAGTTGAGGAGGAACGGACCAGACGCTGCAGGCGCGGGCGGATGCGCAGAAAACCCCGATAGGCGGCTTCGAAGATGGGCGTCAACGGTTTCCATCCGGCCAGGAGACCGAGCGGTCGCAACACGGGAATGGCCCGCCACATCGCCGCGAAAGCCGCTGCACCCGACAGGAGTTTTCCCGCTTCTTCTGCATGGAAACGGGCCAGAAGCTCGGCTCGATCGATCGGACAGCTGCCCTGAGGGTCGAACGCATCGATGAAGTTGATCGCACCGCGACTGTCGAGACGGCGCATCAAGGCGATCTCTCGCTGGCAGAGAGGACAACTGCTGTCGAACCAGACGGTCACCTGCGCGGACATGGTCGCCTTTCACGGGGAGAGTTTTCGTCTTCCATAACTGGGGTCAAAGCTGCCTTCCGGCAATGCGGCGTCGCGCCGCTGCCTCACTGCTGTCGCCGGTCGCCTTTGACCCGGAACTTGAAAGCGGCAAGCCGCGCGAGCGCAATTTGGCATCGGCGCGAGCGGAATATGATGCTTTTCGGACCCCACGATTTTGCCTTATCGAACGAGGTGAACAGAGACGCAGAGGCAGACGGCAATGACCAGACCTTTTTTCTGGAACGAACTGACGACGACGGATTTTGCAGGGCTTTCGCCGGATACGACGATCGCCATCCTGCCGATCGCCTCGACCGAGCAGCACGGACCCCACCTGCCCATTGCCACCGACGTGGCCATCGCAAACGGCATGCTGGCGGAATTGCAGACCCAGCGCCCCGATGATCTCGACTTCCTCGTTCTGCCCACCCAGGAAATCGGCAAGGCCAACGAGCATGTGTACGGGCCTGGCAGCCTGTCCTTCGGTCCGGAGATCCTGATCCCTGCCTGGACGGCGATCGGCAGCAAGGTCGCCGAAGCCGGTATTCGCAAGCTCGTCATCGTCAATTCCCATGGCGGCAATGTCGACGTCATGAGCATTGTCGGCCGCGAACTGCGGGTCCGACACCAGATGGTCGTCGTCTCGACCCAATGGGGCCGCTTCGGAAACCCGGAGGGCATGATCTCCGAGCATGAGAGCCGCTACGGCATCCATGGCGGTGAAGTCGAGACATCGCTGATGCTGCACTTTCGCCCCCAGCTCGTCCGAATGGACAAGGCCCAGAACTTTATCTCGAAAGCCGAGGAGATGCGCGCCAGCTCGAATTATCTGACACCCCTGCCGCCGCATTCGCTCGCCTGGATCGCCCATGACCTGAACCCGCACGGCGTGGTCGGCGACGCCTCGAAGGGCACTGCCGAAAAGGGTGCCGCGATCTGCCGCCATCAGGTCGCGGGCTTCATCGAACTCTTGCGCGACGTCGTGGCTTATCCGCTCTCGAACCTCTACACGCCCGGCTGACCGGACACTCACCCCTCAGCTCCGACCGCGAATGGTCTCAGGAATATGTCCCCGCGCCTTGAGATCCTGAACAAGCGCCAAAAGCTCCTGCATCAGATATTCGACGAAAAGGCTGGTCGCGGAGTCGAGCGGCGCCCTTGCACGGGCAAAAAGCTTCATCGGCTGATGACGGACATGCGCCTCGGTCAAGGGCCGGAAGATCAGCTCGCCGCGTCGGCATTCGGCGACGGCATCGAGCGGGTTGAGCATGGTGAGCCCCGTACCGGCCTTGACCAGCTGCTTCATCAGTTCCGAGGAATTGGTCTCGACAACAGGCTCGACAAGCAGCGGCAGCGGAGCGAGCGCGAGATCGATGATGTTGCGCAGGCTGGTGCCCGACTGCGCCAGGATCAAGGGCTCCTGAACCACCTCGACGAGGTCTATTGGCCCCTCCTCCCGCGCCAGCCGATGCCCGGGCGGCAACACGACGCCCACGGGCACATCGACATTCGCAAGCGTGCGGATACCGGGGGTCGCCGGGATGTTGAAGCCGAGACCGAGATCGACCTCGCCGGTCAGCACGGGATTGATCGTCGTTGAGCCCCCATCATTGCGCAGCTTGATCTGGATGCGGGGATGCTCGGCGACGAAACCGGCAAGGATTTCCGGCAGCGGCCCGGAGGCAAGCCCGACCGTCGTCACCAGCGACACCTTGCCGGCATGCGGCGTCTTCAAGCCGCGGATCCGACCCTCAAGCCGCTCGTAGTTCTTCAGCACATCGCGGATGTGCTCGACACAGAGCTCACCAGCGGCCGTCAGCCTGAGCCCTTTCGGCAAACGCTCGAAGAGTGGCGCCCCGAGTTCTTCCTCCAGCGCCAGGATCTGGCGGTTGACCGCAGATGATGCGACATTGAGGCGCTGGGCTGCCTTCCGGATAGAGCCACAACGGACGATTTCGTTGATGTAGATGAGCTTTCTGGAGTGCAGCACGAGGCCTCCGCTGCGTAAAAATTAGTCATGCCGCATCACTATGCATCAATCTCGTGAGCAGTGCAAAAAAAGCATCGATGCGGGCGAAATTTGATGCTTTTCAAGACGCAATCGGACCGATCAAATGACTGAAAAGGGAGCCCGAAAACGGGTCCTGCAACGAACAGGGGAACGATCAATGCGCAACACGCTCACCAAGACCAGCCTCTTTGCCCTGATGGGCCTTGCAGTATCGCTGGGTTCAACTTCCGCCGCTCTCGCCCTCGACGAGGTCACCTACGGCACCAACTGGCTGGCCCAGGCTGAACATGGCGGCTTCTACCAGGCCGTGGCCGACGGCACCTATGAAAAATACGGCCTGAAGGTCACCGTGATCCAGGGCGGCCCGCAGGCTGCGAACCGCGCACTGCTGATCGCCGGCAAGGTTGATTTCTACATGGGCAGCCCGCTCGGCGAAATGGATGCCGTCAAGGAAGGCATCCCGCTCATCGACGTCGCAGCCATCTTCCAGAAGGACCCACAGGTCCTGCTCGCCCATCCCGATCAGGGCATCGAGAAGTTTGCCGACCTCGCCAAGCTCGATAGCATCTTCATGGGCAAGGACGGCTACGTCACCTATTATGAGTGGATGAAGAAGAACTTCGAGGGCTTCACCGACGAGAAGTACAAGCCCTATACCTTCAACCCCGCCCCCTTCATCGCCGACCCGAAGTCCGCGCAGCAGGGTTACCTGACGTCGGAACCCTATGAGATCGAGAAGCAGGCCGGCTGGGCACCGAAGGTCTTCCTTCTCGCCGACAACGGCTACAATCCCTATTCGACGATGATCACGACCACGACGACCATGGTCGAAAGCAAGCCCGATCTCGTCCAGCGCTTCGTCGATGCCTCGGCTGAAGGCTGGTACAACTACCTCTACGGCGACAACAAGGCCGCCAACGACCTCATCAAGAAGGACAATCCGGAAATGACGGATGGTCAGATCGAGTATTCGATCGCCAAGATGAAGGAATATGGCATCGTCGAATCCGCCGAAGCGCTGGAAAAGGGCATCGGCTGCATGACCGACGAGAAGTACAAGGCCTTCTTCGACGCCATGGTCCAGATCGGCGTCCAGCCGGCCGACCTCGACTACAAGAAAGCCTACACCACACAGTTCGTCTGCAAAAGCGTGGGCATGGCGCTGAAGAAGTAGTCTCCACCTCCCCCTTGAGGGGGGAGGTCGCAGCGAAGCTGCGGGTGGGGGTGATCGGCCGTATCCGCTGACATCACCCCACCCCGGCACTGCGTGCCGACCCTCCCCCTCGAGGGGAGGGTAAAGCATAAGCCGCAATCCGATCTCCCCCCTTGAGGGGGAGATGTCCGGCAGGACAGAGGGGGGGTAAACCACCTCGCAACACCACCACTGCCGCAACACCAGAATGCAACGCGGATGTAACGCGAGACAGAATGACCAGTTTGCCAGCCACCGAAGACCCCATCACCTCGCCCCCTCCCGAACAGCGCCGGGCGCTCGTGGTGATGAAGGACGTGTCCAAGGTCTTTTCCAGCGGCACGGTCGCACTCACGGACATGTCGCTCACCGTCAACGGCGGCGAGTTCGTCTCGCTGCTCGGCCCCTCCGGCTGCGGCAAGTCGACGGCGCTGCGCATCATCGCCGGCTTGGGCGACACCACGACCGGTTCCATCGATTGGCCCAGCTCGCGGATCAATTCCAAGGGCCTGCCCGAAGGCGACATCTCCTTCGTCTTCCAGGAACCGACGCTGATGCCCTGGGCCACAGTCTTCGGCAATGTCTACCTGCCGCTCAAGCTCCGAGGCATCTCCAAGTCTGCGGCGAAGGCCGACATCCTCGCAGCCCTCGACCGCGTCGGCCTCAAGGATTTCGTCGACGCCTATCCGCGCGAACTTTCCGGCGGCATGAAGATGCGCGTCTCGATCGCCCGCGCCCTCGTCACCAAGCCGAAGCTGCTCCTGATGGACGAACCCTTCGCCGCCCTCGACGAAATCACCCGGCAGAAGCTGAACGACGATGTGCTAGCCCTCTGGAAGGAGACCGGCATCACGGTAATCTTCGTCACCCACTCCGTCTTCGAAAGCGCTTACCTCTCGAGCCGCATTGTGGTGATGAAGGCAAGGCCAGGCCGCGTGCATGCCGACTTCCCACTGCAGACCAGCCTCGACCGCGACGCCTTCTACCGGACGTCCGAGGAATATCGCCAGGCATGTGAAACCGTCTCCAAGACACTGATCGAAGCCATGGGTGGGGAGCATCACTGATGACCGGACCAGCCGAAACCCTGCTCAAGATCTTCGTTCCCATCCTCGTCGTCTGCCTGCTGATCATCGTTTGGCAGGTCGGCGTCTGGGTCTCCGGTGTGCCGCAATACATCCTGCCCGGCCCGATCGCGGTTGCCGGCGCCCTGTTCAAGGACTGGGGCACGCTGTCGCCAGCCCTCTGGGTCACCACCAAGATCACCCTGATGTCGCTTGGGCTAGCGCTGTTGGGCGGCGTCGGCATCGCCGTTGCCCTCGTCCAGTCGAAATGGATCGAGATCGCCTTCTACCCGATCACCGTCATCCTGCAGGTGACCCCGATCGTCGCGATCGCCCCGCTGATCCTGATCTATTCCCCCTCGACGCAAGTGGCGCTGCTGATCTGCGCCTTCCTCGTCGCCTTCTTCCCGATCCTGTCGAACATGGTCCAGGGCCTGAAGAGCGTCGATCATAACCTGCTCAATCTCTTCGACCTCTACGGCGCCTCGCGCTGGCAGACCCTCCTCTATCTGAAGCTCCCGGCCTCGCTTCCCTATTTCATGACGGGCCTGCGCATCGGTGGCGGCCTCGCCCTGATTGCTGCCGTCGTCGCAGAATTTGCCGCCGGCTCGGCGGGCGCCGGATCGGGCCTTGCCTTCCGCCTGCTCGAGGCCCAGTTCCGTCTGAACATTCCGCGCCTGTTTGCCGCCCTCTTCCTGCTTTCCTGCCTCGGTGTGGTGATCTTCGCCATTACCTCGTTCATTTCCTGGCTGGCGCTGCATCGCTGGCACGAGAGCAGCCTGAAACGAGAAAACTGATGTCGAGCCCGATTACCAACCTGCCCGCCGCCAAGCGCTTCGTCCTTGCCAATGCGACGCTGCCGGAAGTCTGCGTCGACGGCGTCGAAGCGCCCGCCTGTGAAGGCCTGATCAGCGCCGACATCGTCGTTGCAGACGGCAAGGTCGAGGCGATCCTGAAGCCCGGCGAGGCTCCATCAGGCCTGCCGTCGACGGATCTGCGCAACGGCATGGTCTGGCCGACCTTTACCGACATGCACACCCATCTCGACAAGGGCCATATCTGGGACCGCCGGCCCAACCCCTCGGGCGACTTCGTAGGCGCGCTCGAAGCCGTGAAAACCGATCGCGAAGCCCGCTGGTCGGCTGAAGACGTCAAGGCCCGCATGGAATTCTCGCTGCGTACGGCCTATGCCCATGGCACCAGCCTGATCCGTACCCATCTCGACAGCCTTGCGCCCCAGCACCGCATCTCTTTCGAGGTCTTCGCCGAAGTCCGCGACGCCTGGGCTGGCAAGATCGACCTGCAGGCCGCCGCCCTCTTCCCCTTCGACCAGATCACCGACGAGGCCTTCTTCAAGGATCTGGTCGAGGTCATCGTCGCCAACAAAGGCCTGCTCGGCGGCGTGACCTATCTGATGCCGGGTCTCGACGAAAAGCTCGACATCCTGTTCCGCACCGCCTCCGATAACGGTCTCGACATCGACCTGCATGTCGACGAAACGCAGGACAAGGAAACCCTGACGCTGAAGACCATCGCGGAGGCGAAGATACGCAATGGCTTCGAGGGTTCTATCACCGTCGGCCATTGCTGCTCGCTTGCCCGGCAGGACGAGGACATGGCGAAACGCACCATCGATCTGGTGGCGGAGGCCGGCCTCTCGGTTGTCTCGCTGCCGATGTGCAACATGTATCTGCAGGACCGTCACCCGGGCCGCACGCCCCGCCAGCGCGGCGTCACCCTCTTCCACGAACTGTCAGCAGCCGGCGTCGCCACCGCCGTCTCCTCCGACAACACCCGCGACCCCTTCTATGCCTATGGCGATCTCGACCCCGTCGAAGTCTTCCGCGAGGCAGTGCGCATCATCCATCTCGACCATCCGCTGGACACCGCAGCCCGCGTCGTCACCCGCACCCCCGCCGATATCCTCAAGCGCCCCGACCACGGCCGCATCACAGTCGGCGGCAAGGCGGATCTTGTCCTCTTCAGTGCCCGCCGCTGGAGCGAATTCCTTTCCCGTCCGCAGGCCGACCGCATCGTGATGCGGAATGGCATGGGCATCGACCACAGCCTGCCGGATTACCGCGAACTTGACCCGTTGCTTGGAGCATAGACATGGCCGACTACGCCAAAATCATCGAAGAGCTGGAAGGCATCGCCGTCGAGGACAATCCGGCGCTGGTCAAACAGAAGAGCCGCGATTTCTACTGGTATTCGCCGATCCTGAAGGAAGAACTCGACAATGTCGTCGGTGACCTCGTTGTCTCCCCGACGACGGAAGAAGAGGTCATCCGAACGCTTAAGGTCGCCTATGCCCACGGCGTTCCCGTCACCCCGCGCGGCGGCGGCACCGGCAATTACGGCCAGGCCATGCCGCTTTCGGGTGGCATCGTCTTAAACCTCATCAACATGAACAAGGTGAAGGAGATCCTGCCCGGTCGCGTCATCTGCGAGCCCGGCATCATCATCTCCGAGCTTGACCGCCAGACCAAGGAACATTCGGGCCAGGAACTGCGCTTCCATCCCTCGACCAAGCAGACAGCCTCAGTCGCCGGCTTCATCGCCGGCGGCTCCGGCGGCGTCGGATCGATCACCTGGGGCGGGCTTCGCGATCTCGGCAACATCCTGCGACTGCGTGTTGTGACCATGGAGGCCGAGCCCCGCGTGCTCGAACTCTCCGCCTGGGATCTGCAAAAGGTCTCCCACGCCTATGGCACCAACGGCATCATCACCGAAGTCGAGATGCCGCTGGCACCTGCTTATGACTGGGTCGATGTCATCGTCGGCTATGACGAGTTCCTGGACGCGGTGAAATTCGCCGATGCGCTCTCCCATAAGAACGGCATTCTCCTGAAGGAAGTCGCCCCGATCGCAGCCCCCATTCCATTCGACTATTTCACCCGCCACAAGCCCTGGCTGAAGGAAGGCCAGTCAGTGGTGGTGCTGATGGTCGCGCCGCATTCCATGGAGCCTTTCCTGGCACTCACTGAGCGGATGAAGGGCGATGTGCGTTTCCGCTCTGATCAGGTCGAAAGCATGAAGGGCATCCCGCATGCCTATGAGCTGACCTGGAACCACACGACGCTGCGGGCGCTGAAGCTCGATACCAACATCACCTATCTCCAGGTCCAGTATCCCGGCCCCGATCACGTGGAAAAGGTCCGCGTGATGACCGAGCTATTTCCGGACGAGGTCATCGGCCATCTCGAATTCATCAAGTTCGACGGCCAGATCCAGTGCGCGGGCCTGCCGCTGGTGCGCTACACCACCAAGGAGCGGCTGGAAGAGATCATCCGCATTCACGAGGAAAACGGCTGCCCGATCTTCAACCCGCACCGCTACACGCTCGAAGAAGGCGGCATGAAGCAGACCGACCAGGTGCAGCTCGCCTTCAAGAAAGAAACCGATCCGAAGGGTCTGCTCAACCCTGGCAAGATGATTGCCTGGGAGAACCCTGATTTCGATTTCTCCGCCGGCAAGAACTACCTGTTCCCGGGCCTGGAGGTGTTTTCCGAAGCCTCATAAGGCACATCAGATGCGTTGCGGCTTCCCGTTCCGGAGCCGCAACGGATAACCGCCGGAACGAACTTATTCCGAAGGTACTCCCGGCCGGATCAGTCCGGCCCATGCAACACCTGACATGGCATCCCCCATCCCTCGGCATCAGGCGGCGAAGGACAGGGATGCTGGGACAAACGGCGCGGAAGTTTTCAACTGGACCCCGACTGCGAAAGCGGCGGGCAACGACTTGGAGCTTTTGAAATGCGCGTACTCGTCCTTCACTCCCACCCCCTCGAAGAAAGCTTCGGCCGGGCGCTTTACAAGCTCACCTGCGAGAGCCTGGAAAAGGCAGGCCACGAGGTCGACGGCTGCAATCTCTATGAGGAGGGCTTCGACCCGGTGCTCTCGGCCCATGACCGCCGCGTCTATCACGACATCCCCGACAACCTCTCTTTGGTGCAGCCCTATGTCGACCGCCTGAAACAAGCCGAAGCACTTGTGATTGTCACACCCGTCTGGAATTTCGGCTTTCCGGCCATGCTGAAGGGCTATTTCGATCGCGTCTGGCTGCCCGGCGTCTCCTTTGACCTGGTGGACGGCAAGCTCACCCCGACGCTTCGCCACATCAAGAAGCTCGCCGCCGTCATGACCTATGGTGCCACCCCAATGCGCGCCTTCCTCGCCGGCAACCCGCCGAAAAAGATCGTCAAGCGGGTCATCCGCGCCCAGATCAAGATCGGCGCGCCGGTGAAGTATCTCGCCCATTACGACATGAACAACTGCACGGAAGAAACCCGCGCCGCCTTCATGGCCAAGGTGCGCCGCGAGATGGAGAACTTCTGAGAGAAAGGTTGGCGGTCAAACCACCTTGGCCGCCGTCACCTCGACCTCGACGAGGAATTCCGGCCGCGTGAACCCCCCGACGACGAGCAGCGTCGAGACCGGCTTCGGATCAAGCGTATAGCGATCACGCACCGCCATATAGTCAGGAAAATCCTCCCGCCGCGTCACAAAGCCGGAGATCCGGATCACATCCGCGAATGTCATGTCCGCCTCTTCCAGAATGGCTTTGATCGCCTCGAAGCACAGCTCGGCCTGGCCAGTAACGTCAGGCGGGATCGTATCGTCGGGGCTGATGCCGAGCTGGCCGGACGTGACGACCAGGCTCGCACCGGGGGGCACGAGCAGACCGTGATTGTAATGCCCGAAGGGACGGCGGACGGAGGGGGGATTGAAGACCTTTTTCATGGGTCTGAGCCTAACGCGGCAAGCATCTATGCGAAAGTACAAAGCGCAACTCCGCACGCCTTTTGACCTAAGCGATCCGGGCCTTTCTTCTAGCGAATACGCCGCCCCGAGGCATCGAACAGGAAGCTTGTCTTCGCAGCAAGCCCCACCGCGATCTCGTCGCCGTAGCGCGCCCCATGACGGCGCTCTTCCTGCTCGATGATGATCTGCTCGCCCGGCACCGTATGGGCATAGACATAGCTGGTATTGCCGAGATGTTCGACGACATCGACATGCGCCACCATCTGAGCATCCCCGCTACCATCAGGCAGGAAATGTTCAGGACGCACCCCGACCGTCACGGCATCGCCGACCTTTGGCGGGGTCGCGCAGGAAACCGTCAGCTGCGTATCCGGCCGCGCCTTGAGCGCGACAGTGACCTGTCCACGCTCCGCCTGCCCGATCACCACCGCCGGCAAAAAGTTCATCCGAGGCGAACCGATGAAGCCGGCGACGAACATGTTGTCGGGATCGTCATAGAGCACAAGCGGCGCTCCGACCTGCTCGACAATGCCGCCACGCATCACGACGATCTTGTCGGCCAGCGTCATCGCCTCGACCTGGTCATGCGTGACATAGACGATCGTGGCGTTGAGCTCCTTGTGCAGCCGGGCGATCTCGACCCGCATATGCACGCGCAGTTCCGCATCGAGGTTGGAGAGCGGCTCATCGAACAGGAAAACGTCAGGTTGACGCACGATGGCGCGACCGATGGCAACACGCTGGCGCTGACCACCGGACAGAGCTTTGGGCTTGCGATCCATCAGCGCATCGAGTTCGAGGATCTTCGCGGCAGCGTTCACCCGTCGCTCGATCTGGTCCTTCGCCATGCCGGCAAAGCGCAGCGCAAAGCCCATATTCTCGCGCACGGTCATATGCGGGTAGAGCGCATAGGTCTGGAACACCATGGCAATGCCGCGCTTGGACGGATCGACATCGTTCATCACGGTGCCGCCGATCGTAAGCTCTCCGGAGGAGATATCCTCAAGCCCTGCGATCATCCGGAGCAGCGTGGACTTGCCGCAGCCGGAGGGACCGACGAAGACGACGAATTCCCCGGAGCGCACCTCAAGGTTCACCCCCTTGATGACCTCGAGCGAGCCATAGGACTTGCGGATATCGGTGAGCCGGACCTCTGCCATTTAAGCCTCGCTCAGGTGACGTTGAAGGTGATGCGCTTGGTCCCGAAGGGACGGCAAGTCGCAGATAGCGTCAAGTGACCGGCTTCGTTTCCGGCTTCGACATAGACGCCCACCGCGCCACCCTTGAAGGACAGAAGCGAGGGGCCGACAATACGGCCCGGGCCTTGCAAGCTGACCTCGACCGGATCGTCGAAGAAGCCCAAGACATTGCCGCCCTGGTCGAGCGCCCGCAGCATCACGCGAACCGTGTCCTTCTCGCCAGCCCTGAGCTCTGTGTCGTCGGCCGCGATATCGAGTGTCGTCGGAAGCGGATCGGCCGGCAGATGGCGGCGAACCACTTCCTCGCCGTTGATAAAGCCGACGAGTTCGCCATCCCGCCAGGTCATGCCCCATTCGCCGAATTCCTCCGGCGTCACCATGCTGTGGTCGAGAATGCAGGGCGGATGCGGCAGATGCGGATAGGTCTTGGTATCGGGTTCGATCCGCTTGACGATCTGGCCCATGCGGATTTCGACATAGTCGCAATTGGTGAGCACGATCAGCGGCAGCACGCCGCCGATATTGCGCTCACCACGCGCCCAGAAGCTGACCGGCTGCAAGACCACGCCATCCTTTGGATCGCCCTGCGAGGCATAGGCGTAACCGGCGAATTTCGGCTCGCGATACATGTCGGTGACGCCGTGATAGCAGATGCGGTCGCCGGAGCCGAAATCCTTGTGGGTGTTGTAGTCGAACATGCACCAGCCGGTGGAGCCTGATATCGACGGGTCGCCCGCAGCAGCATTGAGGATCGCCAGATGCCGGCCGACATGTTCAGCCTGCCGCTGTTCCTGGTCGAAGCGCTTGGTGGGATACATGTGACCGCCATATTCGGTGATCATGTAGGGCACCTTGCGGTCGAGCCCTGTCACCTCGCGCTGCTCGCGCAGCACCAGCCGCTCGCGATTGTGCCCCGGCATTTCCTCCATGCCGAGAATGAAGTCGTTCATTGTGTAGACGTCTTCGAGCAGCTCGCTCTCGGTGATGTAGCGCACGCCGCCCGTCTGGCGGGTGGTGTCGAGCGAACGCGCCATGGCATTCGTCTCGATATAGAAGTCATGGGCGTCCTGGCTTTCGTTGATGCGCACGCCCCAGATGATGATCGAGGGATGGTTCCAGTCGCGCTCGATCATCCGGCGGACGTTCTGAACGCTCTCCGCCTTCCAGGCATCGCCGCCGATATGCTGCCAGCCGGGGATTTCTTCGAAGACCAGCAGGCCGATCTCGTCACAGCGGTCAAGGAAGTATTTCGACTGCGGGTAGTGCGAGGTCCGGGCGATGTTGCAGGCAAGATCGAACTTCAGGATATCGGCATCCTTCTCCTGACCACGCCGGCCCATGGCATAGCCGAGATGTGGCCAGGCCTGATGGCGGTTGAGGCCCCGCAGCTTGACCACACGGCCATTCAGCTTGAAGCCCTCGATCGTGTATTCGGCAGAACGGAAGCCGAAACGGCTCGTCGTCTCATCGGTACCGGCAGCGGTCTCCAGCGCAACGGTCAGACGGTAGAGCGCCGGATTGTCGATATCCCACAGTGTGATGCCCTGAAGTCCGGAAAAGCCGAGCGAGACCTCTGCGCCTGATACGGTCGCCTCGGTCCGCGCGATCTCCTGACCTGCACCATCCCTGAGAACAGCCGTGACCTTGCCCGAAAGCGCCTGATCGGTCGGATTGGAAATCCAGACCTTCGCCGTCACCTGCTTGGTCTCGGCCAGCACATCCGGCGTCTCGATCTTGACGTTCTTGATCGAAACCGGTGCCGTCACCTTCAGCCAGACATCGCGATAGATGCCGGCATAGGTGAGATAGTCGATGACGCCGCCGAAGGGCGGGATCTCGGGGTTTTCCGAACCGTCGATCTTCACCGTCAGGAGGTTGTCGCCAGCCTTGAGATGCGGCGTGAGCCGGGCTTCGAACGGCGTATAGCCATCCTTGTGCGCGGTGATCTCGGTGCCGTTGAGATAGACAACGCTGTCGGCCATGGCGCCGTCGAAGACCAGCGAGACCTCTTTGCCTTCGAAACGCGGATCCCACGAGATGACCTTCTGATAGGTAAAGGCCTTCTGATAGCTCTTCTCGTCGAAATAATTATAGGGCAGCTCGACCGCCGTATGGGGAAGCTGGACCGTCTCGCCCGGCTGCGAAGCCGAGGCAAAGCCCGGCTCAAAACCGGCGCGGAAGGTCCAGTTCCTGTTGAAAGTCTCGATAATGCGCATGAATAAGTCCTATTTGACGGAGCCGAGCATGCCCTGCACGAATTGGCGTTGCATGGCGAAGAAAACGAGAAGAGTGGGAAGGGTGGCGAGGATCGTGCCGATCATCACGGTGCCGTATTCGGGCGAATAGGCGGAGGCGAGCGAGGACACGACCAGCGTGATCGTCTTCGTGTCGTTCGACTGCAGCACGATCAGCGGCCAGAGATAATTGTTCCAGTTCAGCATGAAGACGATGACGAAGGCCGCTGCATAGGTGGAGCGCATCACCGGAACATAGATGTAGAAAAAGATCTGCCACTCCTTCAGCCCGTCCACCTTGGCCGCATCGCGAAGCTCGGTCGGAAAGGCTTTTGAGGCCTGGCGGAAATAGAAGATGATGAAGGCGGACGCGATCATCGGCAGCATGATGGCGATATGGGTATTCAGAAGCCCCGCCTGCCCCATCAGCATGAAGAGCGGGATCATCAGCGCCGCGAACGGCACCATCAGCGTCAGCAGGATGACCGTATAGACGCGCTCGCGCAGTTTCGAGCGGAACATCTCGAACCCATAGCCCGCCAGCGACGAGACGAGCAGCGTGAGCGCCGTTCCCACAAGCGCGATCTTCACCGAATTCCAGAACACCAGCGGCACATCCACCTGCGCGAAGAAGGACGCGATGTTGTCGAAGAGCGCCGTGCCGAAGGTAACCTTCCCGCGGATGATCTGGCTTGTCGTATTGGTCGCGCCGATCACCATCCAGATGAACGGAAAGATCGAGAGGAAGGCGGCAAGCGACAGCACGGCATACTGCACGATATCAGGCAGGCGGCGGCGAAGCGTTGTCATCATCGACGTTCCCTCGCGGCATAGAATTGCAGGAAGGAGAGAACCGCCACCATCAGCACGATGACATAGGAGACGGTTGCCGCATAACCGAAGCTCGGCATGAAGCGGAAGGTCAGATTGTAGATGTAGAGTGACAAGGTCAGCGTCGAATTCGCCGGCCCGCCCGTGCCTTCGGTGAAGTTATAGACCTCGTCGAAGAGCTGTAGCGTGCCAATCGTCGAGGTGATCGTGGTGAACAGGATCACCGGCTTCAACATCGGAATGGTCAGGAAGGCGAAACGCCCCCAGGACGGCACGCCGTCGATCTTCGCCGCCTCATAGATCGAGCGATCGATATTCTGCAGCGCCGCCAGATAGAAAATCATGTTGTAGCCGGTCCAGCGCCAGGTAATGGCGATGATGATCAGCACCTTGGCCCAGAAGGGGTCCGTTAGCCAGCCGATCGGCTCGCCGATGATGCCGATCGCCAGCAGCGTGTTGTTCACCACGCCGTCGAGCGAAAACATGCTCTTGAACAGGATGGAATAGGCCACCAGCGAGGCAACACAGGGCAGGAAGATCATCGTCCGGAAGAGGCCGGAAAAGCGCAGTTTCGGATTGTTCAGCATGGCCGCCAGGATCAGTGCCATGGTGATCATGATCGGCACCTGAATGATGAAGAAAATGACGGTGTTTTGCAGTGCCTGCCAGAAGACGGGATCGTTCCAGAGACGCACGAGGTTACCCGTGCCTGAGAACTTCAGCATCATTCCGCGTCCCGAATACAGGGAGAGAACGAGCGAGCGGGCAATCGGATAGAGCATGAAGAGCGAGATCAGCGCGATGGCGGGCGCCACGAACAGCCATCCGTTGACGTCGTAATAGCGCTTCAAGCTGGATCTGGATGTGGTGGCCATGCGGTTATCCCCGAACCCGATCAGTGGTCACTGAACCTTGTTATGCGAAGGGAAGCCGCGCGGCGTTTCCGCCGCACGTCTCCGGGAGGACAGGGGCTCAGCGCGACGGCCGGGCCCCTGTGGGATGGGTTTACTGGATCTGAGTGGCTGCCTGATCTTCGATCGCCTTCAAGACCTCATCCACCGGTGTGCCCTTCAAGAGCGCCGGGAAATTGGCCGTGACAGCCGTATCGAGCTCGTTGGTGAAAATGCCGTAGTTGACGGCAGGTACCTGCACGAGCCAATCGGCAAAGTTCTGCCAGACCGTCTGGG
>NZ_LJIB01000044.1:0-1083 GCF_001295785.1 Rhizobium sp. AAP116 | reverse complement strand
CCTCCCCTTTCACCCCACCAAGCTGTCACAAAAGGGTGATTGTGACAAAAAATAATCGTTGTATGTCATAGTTAAATGACAGTGCATTTGCAGCCTAACCCGCTGTTTTTCCTCACCTAACCCTTCAAGTATCCTCCGTGATACCGGGTACTCTCACCGAACCAATCAGTTCGATTGTGCGCAAAGGGGTATTGATTTCTCCAGCGCCATACGCCAAATACAGCTCATCGAACCGAGCAGTTCGATAAAGCAAGGTTCTAAAGGCTTACACACTATGAAGACCATCGCAGCAGCACTCCTGACCACCATAGCAGCCGCTTCGGCCGCTTTCGCGATCGAGCCAGTCCCAGGCTCAATCACCTATGGCGGTGCGCAGCCAAGGCTCGAACAGGCACCCGCCGGTTCGAACTTCTTCCACACCTTCCATCTCAACGGCACGGAAGTCCATGAGATCTACAAGGTGAATGCAGACCGGACCGTCTCCATCGTCTCCCGTTCCATGGCGAACGACTGACGGCACGCAAGACGATCCCCATCACGGGTAGATGCTACCCATCAATACAATCTAGAGCTGAAAGCCTGAGGCTGAGCTCAATTCAAGATAAGGAACTATCACCATGAAGACCATCATCTCTGCCGCCCTCATCACCCTCGCAGCCGGCTCGGCCGCTTTCGCTTCCGTCCAGCCGATCCCGGGCTCGATCACCTATGACAACGCCAATGTTCAGCTCGAGAAGGCACCTGTTGGTTCGACCTTCTTCCACACCTTCTCCAACGGTGACGGCCGCGACGTTCGCGAAGTCTACAAGGTCAACGCCGACCAGACGGTAACCCTGGTCGATCGTCAGATCTCCAACGCTTCGTAATCGAAGCGTTCAACCCAACACGCCTCCCAAGATGTGAAGACCTCCAGCGGCAGGCTCGACCCTCTCCACCGCCCCGAGCCGCCGCCCACAAAACGCTACACAAGGAATACGACCATGAAGACCATCATCTCTGCAGCCCTCATCGCCCTCGCTGCCGGCACCTCCGCTTTCGCCTCCGTCCAGCCGATCCCGGGCTCGATCACCTATGACAACGCCA